>DASSXJ010000121.1 GCA_035703895.1 bacterium
AGACAGCCTGTTGGCAGCACCTCCTGAAGCTGCGGTGGCCGCGGGGGTTCGTCTGCCCCCGGGGTGCGCGGAACGATCTGCCTGGACGACGGCCCGCAACCTGTTGGGCGAGCAAAAGGCTCGAAGGCGAATGCGGCTAGAGGTAGCGAGCGACCTCATACCACCGAGAGAAGAAGAGGATCGCCGAGGTTCCCGGATGGAAGCCCCAGCGACGTCGGCGGTAGACTCCGTGTTGATGAAGACGCGGAGGTCCCATGGCCGACTATGCGACTCTACTGCGAGATCATGTGACGCTCAAGTGCCGGTCGATCGATCGCATTTTCTTGCAAGCGTACGTGCCGAAGTTGCAGGCGGTCGGGCAAGTCTGCACGTTCCTTCGATGGCAGCGCAAGTTCAAGATCCCGTCGTCTGCCGCATTCGGTCAGATTGGTGATGCCTACGTGAAGGCGATTTATCGGTTCGCCGAGCAGCACCAGATTCCGGTGGTGAAGTTCAAGAAAGGTCAGAAGAAGGAAGAGGTGGCGCAGCCGTATCTCGACGCGGCGGCGCGCGAGAAAAAAGACCGCGTGGTGTTGATCGGGATTGCGCAAGAAAAGACCTCGCGGTGGAGCTCCTGGGTCAGGAAGGGTCAGGAAAACCGCCCCCACCCGCACATGGACTGGGGCCGGCAGATGGCCTTCGTGAATCATTTCTACTTTTACCTCTGGGATTCCGAGTGGGGCGGGACCTTTTGGAAGACCAACGCCTACGCTCCCTTTCCGATTTGGCTGTGGCTCAACGGTCACGAATGGGCAAAGCGGCAGCTTGAGCATGCGGGTATTCGGTACGAGGCGCTGGAGAACGGCTTCCGGTCGTGTGAGAACCCAGGGGCCCTCCAGCAGATTTGCCAACGGCTCGGCCCCGAGGCCGTCACGAGTTTCTTCTGGCGCTGGGTGCACCGCTTGCCGTCGCCGTTCTCCGCCGCCGATTTTCGCGCCGGCTACGTCTACGCGCTGGCCTTCCGCCAGTTTGAGGTGTCGGAGACCTGTGTATTTGACCGGCCGCAGGCGGGGCGGATGTGGTTCGAAGGGGTCATTCGCGATCATCTCGACATCGGCCGACCGGATCAGATCGCGATCATCTTCGGCCGCGCGATCACTCGTCGGACGCCGGGGGTGTTCCGGACGCGCGTCCTGACCCGCGGGGTCGACCCGGCGTTACATTGCTACTACAAATCCTCGCGGCTCAAACAGTATTTCAAAGAGGGGGTGGCGCTCCGGACCGAGTTGGTGATCTGCAACACCAACGACTTCGAGATCGGGCGCCGCGTCTGCGCACACAACTGGTATGCCCTCAGGGCAGTTGGTGAAGCAGCCAACCGACGTCTCTGTGACGCCGAAGCGGCAGATGCACAACCGGCCCCAGACGTGGCCACCTTTCATCGGGTGACCCGACCGTCTCGAACGGACGACGGTCTCTATGCGGCAGCCCTGCGGTTCGGTGACCCGCGCGTGATGGCCGTGCTGAGCGCTCTGGTCGGATTCTGTCACGTCCCCGTGGGCTTCACGAATGGCGAGCTGGTCAACCTCGTCAGTGCCCTGCTCGGCCAACCGTACACCTCGCGTCAGGCGACGTATGATCTTCGACGACTCGTCCGCAAACGACTCGTCATCAAGATTCCACACACGCGTCGCTACCACCTGACGATCGTGGGTCGCCGTGTCGCGGTGCTCTTCACCAAGACATACGGGCGCGTGCTCGCGCCAGGGCTGGGGATCCTCGATCCCAGGCTGCCCGAGGCGTTGAAGAGTCGCAGTCCATTAGCGGTCACGTGGCACCGATTTGAATCCGCCCTCGATGATTTCATCGACGGGCACTTGGTTGCCGCATGAGACTTGACCAGTTTGTGAACTTTCTTCGCGGCAAGACGGACTAGGACAACACCTCGCGGACGCGGTTTCGAACCCGCTGATATCGCTCGAGCCAGGCCGTCTGAAGGCGGGCCTGGACGAACCGGTCCGCAGCGCGCAATCGCCCGAGAACGCCGGGGCTGGCAAGGCGCCGCCACGCCGCCCGAAAGAGACGCCGGGCAGGAGGGATCTGTTCCCCGCTGGACGCCGCGCCCTCCAATTCCGCGATTTTCTGCCGGAGGCTGGCGACGACCTGGCTGTCGATGGAAGCCATCGTCC
>DASSXJ010000122.1 GCA_035703895.1 bacterium
TTGGCGGAGGGGTTGATGCGCGACCTCCGGTCGACGGAGGTGTGGCGGAGCAGTGCGGTCTGGGGCCTGTTTGGGCGTACCCTCACCGTCCTGCAAAACGGGCGGACGCATGCGGTCGTGGCCGATGCGGTGATCCTGGCGACCGGGGCCGTCGAGCAGATCGTGCCATTTCGCGGATGGACTCTCGACGGCGTGATGACCCTCGAGGCAGCCTGGGAGGGCGTGCGCGCCGGCAAGATCGGAACGCAAAACAGCCCGGCAGTTGTCGTCGGGGGGGCGGAGGCCGGGACCCTCGCTACCAGGTTGTCTGAGCGGGGGGTCGCGGTCACGTTGATCTCCGGCGAGCGACCTAAGGGGGTGCCGGAGGGCATCCCCGTCACCCCGGGCGTCCTTGCCGAAGCGACAGGCGACGGCACCCTGCTGAGGATCGTCCTCGCGAACGGCGCCGAGCACGACTGCCGGATGCTCTGCGTCGAGTCACCGCGGATTCCTCTGACCGACCTCGTGCGCCTCGCCGGCGTCCCGTGTGTGTATCACACCCGTCTCGGTGGATTCGTCCCCCGCTATGACCGGACCATGGCGCTCCACGGTCCCACCCCAGGCCTGTACGTCGCCGGCGACGCTGCCGGTGTCGACACCCCGCGGGCCGCCGCCGAATCGGGACGGCTCGCTGCCCGGGGTGCCCTGCAAAGCCTTGGCCTGCTGCCCGATGGGGAGACACGGATCGAGGAGTCGTGGCGGCAACTGCGGGCCGCCTCCGTACCGTTGTGCGCGCGAGTCCGCGAGTCGCATGTCATCGGCGCGATGCCTGACGACGTGGTCGAGCGGTGGGAAGGCCCTGCCGACACGGTGTTCTGTCCGTGCATCGGGGTGACCGCAGTGGCGCTCGCGGCAGCCGTCGACGATGGCGCCATCGGCCCAGATGATCTCAAACGAGTCACGCGGTGCGGGATGGGATCCTGCCAGTGGCGGCGGTGCGGGGCCGCCGTCATGCGCTGGCTGAGTGGAACCTTGGAGGTGCCGATTGGCCGGCTGCCGTTGCCCCGGGCCCGTCCGCCCGTGCGGCCCGTTCCCGCTTCGGCCTTCGCGGAGTGGGCGGAGGCCGGTTGAAGGATTCGCCGGGGGACCGTGGTATATGAGGGGACGTAACGCGGGCAACCGGCCCCCGGGGGAGGAAGGAACACGCTATGCCAAAAGGTACTGTGAAGTGGTTTAATCGAGAGAAGGGCTACGGGTTCATTACTCCGGAAGAAGGGAAAGATGTGTTCGTTCACTATACCGGAATCGCTGGCGAGGGGTTCCGTAATCTTGAAGAGGGCCAGATCGTAGAGTTTGAGATCACCCAGGGGCAAAAGGGGCCGCAAGCCCAGAACGTCCGCGTCGTCGGCTAAATCGCGACCAGGTCAGTCCGAAGCTTGAGCGGAGGCACCGGGATCGACCATCCGGAGGCCTCCGTTCTCGTTTAGGCCGTTAAAGCTGTCGCTAAGGCTGATCACGCGATATTGGCCTATTTATCTAGATTAGTGCAATGATATCTCCACAAATCTTGCCAAATCGTGCTCCTCCATTACATACCGGCACAGGCTGGGGTGGAGGCCCTTCTCCATTTGCAATCGATGGCGTTCTTGGTCACTGGGGGGATTGCACCTACCTTATGCCCATGCTAGATTATTTCGAGGGAGAATCTATGACGCGTGGCTCAGGTAGAGCGCATCCGCGGCGGATCAGCGCCTCGCACCACCCGAAATCGCGCAGATCTGCCCAAAAACCGTCCGCAAGGGGGCGCCGGATCGTCCGAAACCGGCCCGCTCCTCGGGCTCGGGCCAGGATTGTCCGGCCTAGGCCCGTCAGGCTTCATCGCCCAAAGCGGTCCACGCCTCCCCCAGAGGCATTGAGCGAACGGATGTTCCTCGGTAGTCTGGAGCGCAGCCTGCGGGACCACCGAACGCTCTGGGAGGCATTGGCCAAGCGGTGAAGTACCTGACCACGGACCAACTCAAGATCGTGAACCAACGGATGATCCGGGCGACCGGCGGATTGTACTTGGCCAGCGAACAGAATGTGGTCTATCCTCCGAGCCTGGATTCGTTGGTCAGCTTTGTCCAGACCCGCATCTCTCTGCGCCCGCAGCCCTCGGTCTGGGAGATGGCGGCCTTCTACCTTGATCGGTTGACACGGGACCAGGTCTTCCACGACGGGAACAAGCGGACCGCACTGGAAGCGGCGCGCCTCTTCCTCGAGGGAGCCGGGTATCGCCTCAGTCTCACCCCTGCGCACGAATCCGTGGAGTTTGTAACCAACGTCTCCCGCGGCGGGTTTAATAGGGACGGGATCGCCGTCTGGCTTCGGGCCCGCTCCAAGAAAAGGGCGAAAAAGGCGTAGGCTCTGATCCGCCGCGCCCTTGACGGCGGCGGCAACCGGAGCGATGATTGGGGTAGTTCTGAAAGGAGGTGATGCGGATGGACCATAGTAGACGCTCCAAGCCGTACCGTCCGACCTGCCGCCAGTATTCGCATTGCGAGGGGACGACCGGGTAGCGCATCAGCCTACTCCGGCTGTCGCTCGCGGCTGCGGCTCAGCTGGACGACGACGGTGCGGCTGGAGGGCAGACTGGCGTTTCCCCTGCTCGCAGGTCCTGGGGGAGCGCGAAAGATGCTCGGATAATGCAACTGGTTCGGAGGGGGGCCCCCGTGGGGGTCCTCCTCCGTTTCTCGATCAGGGACGTGGGAGCATCCGCCAAAGATCGTCCTGGTTCAGATACACGAGATCAAACAGCATCGCCCCGCGCGTGACCCGCTGCGACATCTCCACCGCCCGCGCGAGCCGTTCGGGGTCCTGTTGATATAAAGAAACGAGGAGCGATCCGACCAGTGGCGTCTCCCCGTTGAGCAACGAGAGGCCGAGGAGCGCCCCTCCCTGGATGCTGATCTCAGAATCGTGATGGCCGGCCCATGCTTCTCCAACGGTGACCGGCCGATAGTACAGCCCGATCATCAGGTAATCGAGCAGGGGTGCCAGGCCGGCGCGGATCCAATCCGGACCGATCCAGGGGTAGGCCGGCTGGACCCCGGGACTGGCCCAGTTCACGCCCTCGTCATAGTAGACGGGGTACCAGGCACCGACGTACATGGCGACCGCCACCTTTGGGTTCACCGCGTGCACGAGATGAGCGACGGCCCGCGTGTAGGCCAGGATGGTGTGCGCGCGGTACCCGAGCCAGGCGCGGTAGAGGGGACCCGGGCGCCGCGCGACCCAGTAGCCGCTCGGTGCGTAGGCATAGATATCTTGCGGCCAGTGCTGCACGGGGCGGCCGATAAAGGCTTCGAAGCGGGCGTGGCTGAGCGGTGAGAAGTCCTCGGTAATGTCCTCATACCGCGTCCGGTCGAGGACGATGCCATCCACATCGTACCGGGTGAGCACCTCGTAGATCACGGCCATCTCATACCCATACACTTGCGGATCCGCAGGGTTCACGAACGCGAAGATGCTGTGCGTAGAAGATGGGACCATCCGCGTCCGGGGGGGGCCGATCGTGACCGCCGCCCCCACGGGGAGCGCGCGGACGAGCCAGCGGGCCGCCTCTCCGTGGCCGGAGAGCACGAACCCGATGGAGGGGATCGGCGTCGGCCCCGGGTCGGCATCGCCGACGCTGCGATCACGAACCCCGGTCACCTTCCCGGAGGCCACGGTCACCTCGACCCCCCATCGGGAAGTCGGGGTCGCCTTGGCCCCCGGGGCGTAGAGCACAAGGTCGTTGTCGCCCCGCGGCACGTCGACGCCGGTAAGGTCGTACGCGGTTCCGTCGGGGGCCTGGACGGGGCGCGATCCCAGGTACGCCGTCGCCTGCCACTCCGGATGCTGGAACGCCGGCCCGGTCTGCAGCGGGGTGAAGCCTTCACCAAAGGAGTTGACGGCGACATCGACCCGCATCCCCCGCGCGTGCGCCTCGCGAATGATCGTCCCCAGCATGTCGTACCCCTGCGGGTACCACTCCACCGGAGGCGGATACGCCGGGGGAGCCCCGTGAGGGATCGGCGAGGTCCCAATCGTCGGCGCAAAGGCGCTGAGGTAGGTCACATACCCCCAGGCGTTCTTCGCCTCGGGGATCACCACGTCCACCCCCGCCTGCTTGGCCTGATCCAGGGTGCGCCGGACTCCTTCGACGGAACTGAGCACGGAGAGGTTGGCACCGGGCTCCATCCAGAGCGCGAGATGGGGAGGGGTGGAACGGGCCGCGGAGACCGGGGTGGTCCTGATCGTGAGATCGGCGCCGAGCACCGCGAAGATCAAGACGACGCCGAGCCACGCGGTGCGACGCATACTAGAGGAATTCGAACATCGTGGGGTGACTCCCTTGAACTCCTCCGGATTTTCGGGTTAGGATAGATGCTGTTGCCCGGTCAAATGGGGTTCGTCGAGAGGGGTCGTCGATCGTGATCCAGGCCGACGCATTGTCCCGCAGCTACGGTGACAGGTGGGCGATCAAGGACGTGTCGTTCCAGGCGCGCCCCGGGGAGATCCTGGGGTTTCTTGGGCCCAACGGTGCGGGCAAGACGACGACGATGCGGGTTCTCGCCGGATTCCTCGCGCCCACCGCAGGGCGAGCCTCCGTGGCCGGGTTCGATGTCGTCGAGAAACCGCTCGAAGCCAAGCGCCGGCTCGGGTACCTGCCGGAAACCGTTCCCCTGTACGAGGACTTCACGACGCGAGAATACCTGCAGTTCGTCGCGCGCCTGAAGGGCGTGGAACGGCGAAAGGTCGACGACGCCGTCGATCAGGCGATGACGCAGTGCGCCACGACGGATGTAGCGGATCGGCTGA
Source organism: bacterium (assembly GCA_035703895.1). NCBI lineage: Bacteria > bacterium. The sequence goes on from DASSXJ010000122.1 coordinate 4,822, forward strand.
TACGAAACCTCTCCCGGGGCTACCGCCAGCGGGTAGGGCTCGCCCATGCGATCGTCCACGACCCGCCGGTGCTGATCCTCGATGAGCCGACCTCCGCGATGGACCCCCGGCAGATCGTCGAGATCCGGAACGTCATCCGGGGGCTCCGAGGGACCCATACGATCATCCTGAGCACGCACATCCTGCCTGAGGCGACGGCGGTCTGCGACCGCGTGATCATTATTAATGAAGGCGCGGTGGTGGCGGTGGATACGTACGAGCAGCTGGCGGCCCGGCTGCGCAGTTCTGAGAAGACCCTGGTGCGAATCGCGCGTCCGGACGGCGGTCTCGGGGACCGGCTGCGGGCGCTTCCAGGCGTATTACACGTCACCTCCGGATCGGCCCGCGGCGAACTGGTCGTGGAAGCGGCACTCGGCAAGGAGGTGCGCGAGGACATCGCCCGGGCCGTCGTGGGCGCCGGGGCGGGGCTCCTCGAGCTTCGGCCGCTGGCGATGAGCCTGGAGGATGTGTTCTTGAGATTGGTCACCCATGAGGACGCGGCGGGCAGTGAGGCGGAGGGGGGACGGCGCGCATGAGGGGCACCCTCGTCATCACGCGCAAGGAGCTCAAGCAGCTCTTCAGTTCGCCGATCGCGTACGTGGCCCTCGCCATGTTCTTCGTGATCATCGGGTTTCTGTTCTTCTCGCTCGTTGGCGTCTACTCGTTCCAGGTGCTTCAACTGCAGGGCACGCCGCCGCCGGATTTCAACCCCACCCGTCTCATCTTTACGCCCCTCTATCAGGACACGACGTTCGTGCTGATCCTGTTGGTCCCCGTGTTGACGATGCGCTTGGTGTCGGAAGAGGACCGGGCGCACACGATGGAGCTCCTGGCGACGTCGCCGGTCACGAGCGCCGCGATCATCCTCGGGAAGTATCTCGCGATCATGATCCTGTTCTTCGTCCTCATCGCGATCAGCGTGTACATGCCGTTGAGCCTCGCGTTGATCGGGCGCCTGGATTGGGGGTTGCTGGGCTCGACGTACATCGGGCTCGTCCTCCTCGGGGGGGCGTTTCTATCGATCGGGCTGTTCGCGTCGACACTCAACGAGAACCAGATCGTCTCGGCGGCGATCGGATTCGCGCTGCTCCTCATCTTTTGGGTCCTGGGATTCGCTCAGCAGGCGTCCGGGAGCAACGTCCAGCAGGCCCTGTCCTCGCTGTCTTTCGCCACCCACTTCACGAACCTCTCCGGCGGCGTGATCGACACGCAGGACGTGTTGTTCTTCCTGAGCCTGGCGGGGTTCTTCCTGTTTCTTGGGATCATTGCGCTGGAGTCCCGCAAATGGAGGTAGGGCGATGAAGCGCCGCAACGCCCTGTTGACCACAAACGCGCTGGTGTCCGCGGTGCTCGTTGCCGCCCTGCTCGTCGCCTTGAACTATCTCGGCACGGCCCATCACGTCCGCTGGGACCTAACCGCGACGCGGGAGCACTCCCTCTCGCCCCAAACGATCAAGGTGCTCCGGTCGCTGCCTGGGCCCATCGAGGCCGTCGCGTTCCCCAACGGGGACGGCGCGGGCCGCTACCGGGATATGCTCGGCACCTACCAGTACTATTCAAAGAACTTCCAGTACCGGATCGTGGATCCCGACCGCAACCCCCAGGAAGCGCAGAAGTTCAAGATCACCTCCTACGGACAGATCGTCCTCAGCCGGGGGAAGGCTTCGTACACGATCGATTCCGACACGGAAGAACAGTTGACGAACGGGATCCTGCATGTCCTGGAGACGACCAAGAAAGCCGTGTACGTGCTGCAGGGTGAAGGCGAGGTCCCCCTCGACGATTTCACGCGGAAGGGGATGGGCACGGCGAAACAGACCCTGGCCGGCAAGGGGTTCGACGTCAAGATGCTGTTTCTGGTGCAGACGGGGCGTGTACCCGACGACGCCGCGATCGTGATCGTGCCCTCGCCCTCGCGGGACCTCCTGCCACAGGTGCGGGACGCGCTCGAGCGATACTATCAGGGCGGGGGCAAGCTCCTGATCATGGTGGATCCTCCGACCCCTCCCGAAGTGCGGAGCTGGCTGGGGCCGGTGTTCCACGTCGACGCGCCGGGAGGCGTGGTTATCGATCCCGTGTCTCGGCTGCTCGGCGGCGACTTTGCGGTGCCGATCGTGACCCAGTATCCCTTCAACGACATCACGCAAAACTTCACGCTCGCGACCGCCTTTCCGGTGAGCACACCGCTGGTGCCCCAGGCCAAAGTCACCGGCGTGACGATTACCCCTGTGGTCAAGTCGTCGGACTCCAGTTATGTCAAGGTCAACCTGGAATCGAAGAACATTCGGTTTGAGCAGGGCACAGACGTCAAGGGGCCCGTGATTCTCGCCGTTGAGGTCACGCCCGCACCCGGCGGAGCATCGGCTGGAGGAACAACGTCTGCGGGAACGACGTCCGGAGGACCGGCCGCCCCGGCCGCTCCGGCGAAGCCCGCCGGGGCCAAGGGATCGGCGGTCATCATCGGCAACAGCGGGTTCGTCCAGAACACGTACATCGGGCTCGTCGGCAACCGAGATCTGTTTACCAGCGCGGTAGCGTGGCTGACGCAAACCGGGAACCTCGTGAGCATCGCGCCTCGAACGTCACCGTTCGATCCGTTTATCATCGGCGGGAACCAGGGGCGATACCTGTTCTTGGGCAGCGTGATCGGCGTGCCCCTGGTGCTGCTCCTGATCGGCGGTGCCGTGTACGCTCGGAGGCGGAGTCTATGAGCCCGCGGATCACCGCCGCGCTCGCGATCGCCCTCGCCGTCGTTGTAGGCTACATCTTTCTCGTCGATCGCCCCCAGGCGCAGCGGGCGGAATCGGCCAAGCACCTCGTGCAGATCGCGCCAAAGAACACGACCCGGATCTCCCTCGTCAGTTCGAAGGGGGCGGTCGATCTGGCGCGGCGGGACGCCACGCATTGGGATGTCACGAATCCCATCCACGTCCCGGCGGGATCGTACGTGGTGTCGAGCCTGTTGGACTCCGTGACCGGCATCGTTCCCCAGCAGTCGCTCGGGACCGCGGGCAACCTCAAGGACTACGGCCTCGACAAACCCGCGGCGCGGATCACCCTAACCTCGTCGACTGGCCAGACCGTGACGCTCGAGATCGGGAACGCCTCGCCGGTCGGAGCGACGTCGTACGCGCGGGTCCAGCCCGGCGGCGGCCTCTACCAGATCGACACGTCGGCAAAGGAGGCGCTCACCAAGTCCGCGGCAGACCTCCGGCAGCGGTCGGTCGCCGACTTCGCCAACGCGGACGTCCAGAAGGTCCGAATCGTCTCCCTGGCGGGGACGCTCGTGATCGACCGCGTGGCGAGCGACCGGTGGAAAATCGAGGGACCTCATCCGTGGCCGGCCGACGATTTCAAGGTGACGGACCTCTTCTTCCCACTGACGACCAACGAGGCGAAGGAATTCCACGACGGGGTCACCGATCTCGCGGCCTACGATCTCAGCCACCCCGTGGTCACCGTTGACCTGACGCTCCGGGACCGTCAGGAACCGCTGCGCATCCTTCTCTCGCAGCGGGGGAAAGTGACCTACGCTATGGTCGCGGGCACCCAGACGGTGATGGAACTCGACGCCTCTGTCCAGGTAAAGCTGATGCCACAGCCGCTGTCGCTGGTCAGCAAGCGCCTCCTCCCGTACAACCCGCAGAACCTGACGAGTTTCACGTGGCGGAAGGGCGGCCAGACCTTCGAGCTCCGGCGTCAGGGGCCGGGCTTCACGGGCGGCGGGCTCGCGGAGGGGGACATCTCGAGCATGTTCTCTCTCGTGAACCTGTTGGACGGCGATCAGGTCGAGCCGCTCGCCACTCAGCCTCCCGGTGCGCCGGCGTTTGAGATTCAAACCGACGGCGCCGCCGACGCGCAGGTCCTCGTGCGGGTGTACCATGAGCCGAAGGGCGGCTGGTTGGCCACGAACTCCGCGCTGGCGCTAGAGTATCATCTGGCGTCCACCGCGTTTGACGGCCTCCCGGTGAAGATCAAGACGTTCTTGGGGCTCCCGCAGACCGCCGCGCAACCGGGGAAGCCGGCGCCGTCACCGCCCAAGCAGGCGCCGAAGACCAAGTAACGCGCGACTCCGCTTCGGTTACTTGCCGGACCCGTTGGTCACGATCACGAGCCCGGTCGGGGCTTTCCCGAGGAGAACCGGGCGTGGAGATGCCGGAAGGGTCGCCAGCGCAGATTCAGGAATGACCGCGAGGACACGCTCGCGCCTCCACGCGCGGGCAAGGCCGTCGGTGTCCACGTACGTCACGGGCCTGGCGATATAGTAGTCGGCGAACGCGTCATCGGATCCTAACATCAGCAGGCGCGCGTCTGGATCTCCGCGGGTATTCACGATCCTCGCCACCGGCCGCCAGGGGGAGACCTCGTCCCAGACGCGGGCGACCGAGGCCATGGCGAGCCCGTACGAGATCAGCGTCAAGAAGGTGAGGAGGACGATCCCTGTCATCGGCCGGCCCAGGAACGTCGCGATGACGTACGCGCACAGCCCCGCGATGAAGGCGGGGAGAAACGACCAGATCAGCGGCGTGTAGCGGGCCGCATCGCCGGGGAATTTCCTGAGCGCCACCGCGGTGACCAGCCCTAATAACGGCAGCGCGATCGCGAGGGAGACGACCGCCGCCCGCCGTGCCCCCCGAGCGCTCCCCACCGCCTGGCCGACGAGCACGGCGACCGGAGGAAAGACCGGGAGAAGATAGCGGCTGGATTTGTCCCCCAGCGAGAGTGAGAGAAAGCCGACGATGACGATCGTCCACTCAGTGCACACCCACAGGACCGACCCGGCGGAGCGCCGCGCGGCCCACCCGTCTCTGAACGCCTGCCACAGCCACCCGGACCACGGGAGGAACCCCAGCGGGAGGAGGAGCGCGTACGCTCCGAAGCCGGCCCACCACGGCACGACCGTGGGCGAGGCCTGCACGCGTTGAAAGAACCGTCCTACCCCGAGTGTGCCGCCGAGGAAGAAGGTATCGATGAACGGGCGCCCCTGACGGACCGCGCCGACCACGAACCACGGCGCGGCCACGAGCAGGAAGACCGCGGCCCCCACCGCCACGGCGGGCAGGACGGCGTGCGGAAGCCGGGGGCGGTCGACGATCAGGTGCGCGCCGATGATCAGCGCGATCATCACGGCGCCGGCGATGCCGATCGACAGGACCGCCAGAGCCGCCGAGAGCCACGCCAACACCGCCGAAGAGAGACGCCCCTCCCGTTCCCAACGGAGGTGCCAGTACACGGCCAGCGTGAGAAACAGCGCGAGCGGCACATGCTGCTCCGGCACGAGACTCAGATAGAAGAACTGCATCGTGGTGAGGAGGATCGTGCCGGCCACGAGCGCATCGCGGTGGGGCAGGGTCAAACGGGCCAACGCGTACGTGGTCAGGGCGACCGCCACCGCGAGGACGAGGTGCCAGGCTCGGAGCGCCCACTCCGCCGTGCCGAATACCGCGAACGAGATGCTCGTGAGCCAGAACGTCAACGGCGGCTTGTCGATAACCGGCATCAGCCGGTGGCGCAGCACGAGCCAGTCCCCCGTCGCGAGAATGTTCTTGGCGATATTTCCGTAGAACGCGGTGTCGCCGTCGGTCAGCGGGAGCGGCAGGCCCAAGGCCAGCACGACGACGGCCGCGAGCAACAGGAAGATCCAGAGACGAGATTGGTCGGGCCCGGCGACGCGCACGCCCGGCCCGTTCGTCGGAACGCGCAGGGTCTCCTGTGGAGGATCGTCGCCGCGGAGCGCGAATTTCTCCAGCGCGAAGCAGCGACCATACTACCGGAAGGTTGCCTGATGGTTGTAGGATGCTAGACCGCAAACGTCGCCGAACGTTTGCCTGGCTCATCGCCGCTCTCTTGCTCGCGACCGCGGGGCCAGGCCTTGCGCAAGCCCCCCCGGGTATCTGGCCGGTCGTTCTTGCCTCCAGCGGATTTACGGTACCGGTGGCCTCGGGGATCCTGTACAGCCACTTCGCCGTCACTACCGGCAGCGGCCCCCTCGACATTCACCACCTTCGGGTCGATCTGGCCAACCCGATGGTGAAAGTCGGGACTGGGCTCGCCCGCGATCGGTTAATGAGCGATGACGAACCGGTCTCCTCCATGGTGCTCCGCAGTGGTGCGATTGCCGGGGTGAACGGCGACTATTTCGACATCCACGAGTCGGGCATGCCCCTGAACATCCTCGTCCGAGACGGCGCGCTGCTGCGGAGTCCGTGGCGCTTCGTCGCCCTTGCCGTCCGGAAGGACGGGACCGCCCGGGTCGCCCGGTTCCGCTGGACGGGGGCGGTGAGCATTCTCGAGACCGGGGAGGCGCGACCGCTCGCCGGGTACAACAGCGGGATCGCCCAAGAGGGGATCATCGCCATCTCGGATGTCCGAGGCTTCGGGGCGCCACCGCCCGACGCGGGAACGCGACAGACGGTGGTGGAACTGACGCCGGCGGACGACGCGTCCGAGTTTCAGGTGAAGCCTGAGTCGGTGACTCCGGTGGGGCCGACGAATGACTCGGGCCGCTACTTCGTGAAGCAGATCTGGCCGCAGCAGGCGTTTTATGCGCCGTTCCCGCGGGGCGAACTGATTCTTCTGGGTCGGGGATCGGGGGCCGACTGGCTGGCACAGAAACTCACCGCAGGACAGCAGATCCAGGTGAACCTCACGACCGATCCCGACTGGCATGATCTCCAGGCAGCGATCGGGGGCGGGCCGATCCTCGTGCAAAACGGGCAGGTCGTAGAAGATCCTGATGCCCCGGCCGTGCAGGAACGAGATCGGCGTTACCCGGTGGTCGCCGCCGGCATCGCCCGAGACGGCCGCACGCTCACGTTTGTGGAGGTCGATGGCCGGCAGCCCAACTTCAGCATCGGGCTTACCCGACCGGAGCTCGCTTCATATATGCAGTGGCTTGGCGCGTATCAGGCAATCGCGTTCGACAGCGGGGGATCAGCCACCATGGTGGCCCGGCTTCCGGGCCAACCCGTGCCGACCGTGGTCAACTCACCGTCGGACGGGCGGGAGCGTCCGGTCGCCAATGCGTTCCTGGTGTACAGCACCTCGGTGCCCGGTCCGCCGATCAGCCTCCTCGTCAACGCGAACCAACCTCTGCGGTTGTTTGCCGGGGCAACCTATCCGTTGTCCATCATCGGGCTCGACGCGCAGGGCAACCCTGTGCCCCCCGCGGAGGCGCTGCAGGTGTCCGCGACGCCGCCGGTCGCGACATATAGCAATGGGCTGGTGCGGGCGGGCACGGCGGCGGGAGAGGGCGTCTTGCAGGTGTCGAGCGGCTCGGCCGCCGGGACGGCTCGCATATCGATCGTCACCACGCTGCGCCGTCTCGTGGTGAGCCCGGACACGATCACCCTCGTTCCGGGTGCCGGATGGACGTTTGCGCTGGCTGGGCAGGACGCGGTGGGCCGCCAGGTCGCGCTGCCGGACGGCGCAGGTACGTGGGTCGTCAACCCGCCCTGGTTGGGGACCATCTCCGGTCCGGGAGAGTTTGTGGCCGGGGAGCGAACGGGCACCGGGACGATCGCCGCGCGACTCGGAGGGGTCTCCGCCCAGATCCGGGTGGCGATCGGGAACGCCGCGCGTCCTGTCAATCAATTCGATCGTGGGGAATGGACGTTTCGGGGCTACCCGGACACCGTGACCGGCTCGGTCGCGCTCGTTACCGACCCGAGCCACGAGCATCGCCCGTCGGCCCAGCTGGCGTTCCGGCTCGACGGAGCGTCCAACCGGGCCGCGTATATGATCACCCGCCTTGGCCTCACGGGTGCCCCGACCGCGATGACGATGTGGGTGTACGGGGACGCCAGCGGTGTCTGGCTCCGCGGGACCTACGATCAGGCCAGCGGGCCTCCGGGAAGCGTCACGTTCGCCCGGCGGGTCACGTGGCGGGGGTGGCGCTCGGTGACGGCACAGCTGCCGGCCGGATTGGCGTATCCTCTTACATGGACATCGTTCTACGTCGTCGAAACCGATCCCAACCGCTCCCCCCACGGCGCCGTCTACCTGAGCAGCCTCAGAGCGATCTACCCGCAACGCGCGGAGAAGTAAGCGCGCGCCTCATCGCCTCGCCCGCCGTGTCTACACGGAACGCGATCATGGCATCATAGGAGGTGTGGGCACGTTCATGATCCGGATCGCGGCGGCGCTGTGCGTCGTGTTGATTGTCGGCCTCGGATGGCCGCTTCCAGCACGACCGGCAGCCGAGGATGATCTCAAAAAGGCGGTTGACGCCTACAGTAAGGGGAACCTCGCCCAAGCGAGGATCGTGCTGGAGTATCTCCAGCAAGACCCCGGTCCCATGGGCGGCCGGGCCGCCTACCTGCTCGGCATCATCAATCTGCAGCAGCGCCGATTCAACCTCGCGGAGGCGGTATTCAGCCAGGCGTCGGACAAGCTCCCCATCCTGGCGGATCACGCCCACTACTATCGTGCGGTGGCCGCGTTCCACGCCGGGGACTACGCGCTGGCTGTGGCCGGGTTCCAGGATGTCCTGACACGATTCCCCGCAAGCTCGCTGCGCGGCCTCGCCCTGTTCTGGGAGGCGGAGAGCCTTTGGGGGGTGCACTCGCCCGACGCCCCGGACGCGTTCCACCGGTATCTGGAAGAGTACGGAGGCGGGTCGCATGCCGCGCAGGCGTGGTTCGACATGGGGGAATCCCTGCTGCAACTGGGGCGGTGGGCGGACGCCGCGCAGGCGTACCGCCGCGTTCGGTGGGGGTTTGAAGGCACTCCCTTCTGGCAGCCCGCGTGGACGCGCCTCACCACGCTCGGGGCCGCGCATCCCTTACCGCCCGACGCGACGCCGCCGGAAGTCTTCTTTCGGCGCGCGCTGGCCGACATCGGGGGCGGGGATTTCCAGACCGCCCGCGCCGAGCTCCTGCGTGTGCTCACCATGCCGGGGGGATGGCGGATCGCCGACGACGCGCTGTACCAGCTCGGCGTGCTGAATTACCAGCGGGGGCGCTTCGATGAGGCGACAGGATACTTTTGGCGCGACATCAACCTCCCCGGCGCGCACGGAGACGACTCGCTGTTTTATCTCGTGCGCATCGCCCTGCAGAGGAACCGTCAGAGTGATGCGCTCACCCTGGCCAGGCGGTTGATCCACGACTATCCCCAGTCGTCGCTGGCGCCCCGGTCCCTCTACGCGATCGCGCAGGTGCGCGAGGACAAAGGGGCGCTCGGGCCCGCGCTCGGATTGTACCGGGAGGCCGGAGAGCGGTTTCCTGGGACCCGGTGGGGGCACCGGGCGCTGTGGTCGGTAGGGTGGGTGCAGTATCGCGCCCAGCAGTGGCGCGCCGCCCGCGACGAGTGGTTGCACATCGCGCAGGGAGACGAGAGCGAGATCGCCCCGGCGGCACATTACTGGGCGGCCCGCGCCGCGGAAATCCTGAGGCGGAGCGATCTCGCCTCCGAGGAGTTCCGCCAAGTCGCCGTGCAATACCCCGATTCATATTACGGGCAGCGTGCGGCATCCCGGTTGAACGTGACCGTGCGCGCGACGGTGGCCGCGCTGACGGAGATTCCCCCGGGGGAGCTGTTGTGGTTCGACCGGTATCGCGAGCTCGATACCCTCGCGCAGGTCGACGATGCCACAAGCGAACTCGCGGCCGCTGCCGACAAGGCGCCGCCGCAGTACCGGGTCACGGTGGGCGCACTGCTCAGCCAGCGCTACGCGCAGCAGGGCGACGTCGGCCGCGGAATCGCGATGGCGGAGCAGGTGCGCGACCTCGCCGGAGGGGCCGGCCACGGGATGCCACTCATTCTGTGGGAGGCGCTCTACCCACAGGCCTTCTGGGAGACGATCACCAAGGCTGCGGCGCGGTCGGGGGCAGACCCCTACTTGGTCGCCGGGGTGATCCGCGAAGAAAGCCGGTTCGACCCCCAGGCGGTCTCGCCCGCCAGCGCGTACGGGTTGATGCAGCTCTTGCCCGGAACCGCGAAGGGCGCCGCGCGCTTGGCCGGCATCCCGGCGCCGAGCATCCAGGGGCTCTTCGATCCGCAGACGAATATCCTGTTGGGGAGCGTCGTGCTGCAGGAACTCTGGATCCGGTACAATCGCGTGGACCTGGCCCTGGCCGCGTACAACGCCGGGCCCGGTTCGGTCGGCCAATGGCAGGCTCAGCGGGGAGCCCTCGATCCCGAGGCGTTCGTGGAAGAGATTCCGTTCCAGGAGACGCGGAACTACGTGAAGACGGTGATGCAGTCGGCCGCGATGTACAAGTGGCTCTATCGCGACGGGCACCCGTCGGCAACGCCGTAACCCACCCGCACGAGTCGACGCGCTCCCACGCGCACGGCCACAAGGAGGAAGCACCGTGACGCCCGAGGGCAATCGCGGGATCGCTCCGTACGGCTCCTGGAGGTCCCCGATCACTTCAGACCTCATCGTGTCGAGCACGATCACGTTTGACCGCATCGCCGTCGACGGGGATGCGATCTACTGGACCGAGCTGCGTCCGGTCGAGGGAGGCCGCTACGTTGTCGTCCGCCGGACGCCGGACGGCGGTGTGACGGATGTCACGCCCGCGCCGTTCAATGCCCGGACCCTCGTGCACGAATACGGCGGAGGCGCGTTCGCGGTCGCCGGCGGGGTCGTGTACTTCTCCAACTTCGTAGACCAACGCCTGTACCGGCAGGCGGCCAGCGCGCCCCCCGAGCCCCTGACGCCCCCCGGGAAATGGCGGTACGCCGACTGCGTGGTCGACAGTCGCCGCAGCCGGATCGTCTGCGTGCGCGAGGATCACACCGATTCGACCCGTGAGGCGATCAACACCCTCGTGAGCATCGATCTCCTGCATCCGACCGAGGGAAGGGTGCTGGCATCCGGCAACGATTTCTACTCCAACCCACGCCTCAGCCCCGACGGATCGCGCCTGGCGTGGTTGACCTGGCGCCACCCCAACATGCCGTGGGATGGGACCGAGCTGTGGGTCGCTGATGTCGGGGAGGACGGTGCGGTGCGCGGGCCGCAGCAGGTCGCAGGAGGCGCGGCGGAATCGATCTTCCAGCCTGAGTGGTCCCCGGCCGGGGTGCTCTACTTCGTCTCCGACCGCACGGGGTGGTGGAATCTGTACCGCTGGCAGGGCGCCGGGCGCATCGAGCCCCTCTGGGCGCTGGATGCGGAGTTTGGGGCCCCGCAGTGGATCTTTGGATTGTCTACCTACGCCTTCGAGTCGGCCGAGCAGATCGTCTGCGCGTACAAGCGGCGCGGCACCTGGCGTCTGTCGCGGCTGGATGCGGCGGGACGCACGCCCCGAGAGATCGATACCTCGTACTCGGAGATCTCGTCCGTCCGTGCGGGGACCGGGTGGGTTGTCTTCGAGGCGGGATCCCCGGACGCGTTCAACGCGATCGTGAAGCTCGACCTTCACACGGGCCGCAGCGAGACGTTGCGGCGCGCGAGCGCGGCGACGGTGGATGCGGGCTATCTGTCGATTCCCAGGGCGATCGAGTTCCCGACCGAGCACGGGCAGACCGCGCACGCGTTTTTCTATGAGCCGCGCAATCGCGACGCGGGCGCGCCGCCCGGCGAGAAGCCCCCGCTCCTCGTCCGAAGCCACGGGGGGCCGACCAGCGCGATTCCGGCGACGCTCAATCTCGGGATTCAGTACTGGACGAGCCGAGGATTCGCCGTGCTCGATGTGAACTACGGCGGGAGCACGGGGTACGGTCGTCCGTACCGCGAGCGTCTCAACGGACAATGGGGTGTGGTGGATGTCGACGACTGCGCGAACGGCGCCCGGTACCTGGTCAACCAGGGGCTCGCCGACGAACGCCGGCTGGCGATCCGGGGTGGGAGCGCGGGGGGCTACACGACGTTGTGCGCGTTGACGTTCCGGTCGGTCTTCAAGGCCGGCGCGAGCCACTTCGGGATCGGCGACCTCGAAGTGTTCGTGCGGGACACGCACAAGTTCGAGTCCCGTTATCTCGACCGGCTGATCGGTCCCTTCCCGGAGCGGCGGGACCTCTACCGCGCGCGCTCGCCCATTCACTTTGTCGACCGAATCTCCTGTCCGATGATCCTCTTCCAAGGGTTGGAGGACAAGATCGTGCCGCCCAACCAGGCGGAGATGATGGTCGACGCCCTTCGCGCCAAGGGGCTGCCGGTCGCCTACGTCCCGTTCGAGGGGGAGCAGCACGGGTTCCGGAAGGCGGAGAACATCAAGCGGGCCCTGGAGGGCGAGCTGTACTTCTACAGTCGGGTGTTCGGGTTCCCCCTCGCTGATCCGGTCGATCCCGTGCGCATCGACAACCTGTAATGGCCCGCGGTGGCTATTGCTCTCTCGCCGGCTGAAACCTGCATGACAAGGGGGAGGACAAAGATGAACGGGGCTGCCGATCAGATCGTTGACTTGATCTTCGGGCGCTGGCGCAGCCAGATCCTCTACGCTGGCACAGCCCTGGGGGTTTTCGATCATCTTGCCACGGGTGAGGCAAAGAACGCAGAGGCCCTCGCAGCGGAACTCGGTGTTCACTCTGGACTCCTGTACCGGTTGCTGCGAGCTCTCGCGTCGCTGGGTCTTCTTCTGGAGAGCAACTCGCGCAGCTTTTCGATCAGCAAAGCGGGTGAGTTGTTGCGCTCGGATCATCCGCAATCCCTAAGGTACATGGCGCTTCTTGAGGAAGGGCCCGAGCACTATGCATTGTGGAAACATCTGCCGGATATGATCCGAGACGGAAGACAGAACGCATTTGTGCGCGAGTTTGATGGCATGGCGTTCGAGTACGCTCGCCGGAACAGCGACTACGGGCGCATCTTCAACCAGGCGATGACAAGCTATTCCGCTGTACAGTCCGGTTTGGTTCTTGAGGCGTTGCGAGCCTATGACTTCTCGAGTATTCGCACGCTCTGCGATGTCGCGGGGGGTCATGGACATCTGGTCTGTGCATTGCTCAAAGCATACCCGCATCTCGTAGGGGTTGTTCTGGACCTCCCTGAGGTGGTCAGTGATTCGAATCAGCTATGGGCCACGAAACTCGGGTTGGGAGATCGTTGCACGTATGTCTGCGGGGACATGTTCAAAGAGGTCCCCACTGCGGATGCCTATATGCTGAAGCTCATTCTCCACGATTGGAACGATCGGGAATGCGTCCAAATCCTGTCCAACATCCGCAAGGCCGCTACGGGCAAAGGGCGGGTCCTCATCATCGAGCACATCGTGCCGGGGGCGGACACGCCCCATTTCGCGAAACTGTTCGATATTCATATGATGTGCTGGGGGACCGGTCGGGAGAGGACGGAGGGTGAGTATGTGCGACTACTCGAAGCTGCGGGGTGGAAATGCGTCGATTCGTGGTACCCGAGCAATCGGATGATGGGAGTCATCGAGGGGCATTGGTGACCTGGGTCGACGGGCCTCACTGGCGATTCGGGTACCCTGCGTGAATCGCCCACTTCAAGTCACGCCATGGGTGGCGTCAGGACTCCGGTGGTCCGGCGGAGGTGGTCCAAGATCACGAGGACTCCGGCCAATGCGAGCGCGGCCACCAGGCCAAAGGCGGCGTAGCCAAGCGGCTGGATCCAGGCCGGCACGCCGTTCGACAGGCCGCGCCTCATCCGCATCGTCACCGTATCCTCACCGCCTGCTCGCGGGTCCACGGCCAGCGGCGCAAACGCATAGAAACCCGCCTGTCCGGGTCCGTACCGTAGGTAGAAATACCAGATCCCGCTCTCAGGGAAGGCATATGCCAGCCGGTACACTCCCGCCCCGGCGGGCATGAGGACACGTCGCTTCTTCAAGTATCTTTCGGGGTTTGGTTTCGTCATCGACAGAAAAAGTTCTCTGCCTCCGGCCGCGTCCGGCGGGATCAGCAGAACCTCGACCATGCTTGGGGTGCCGGGGGTTTGGTGTCGGATGGTGAGTGTGACGCTGGGCGCATCGTGAGGCGGCGGTGCCGCGCGGCTGGGTTGGCGGGCGAGAGCGGGAGTCATGACGCCCATTGTTGCCGCCATCAGGATCGTGAGGAGACGCACGGGCTTAGGCACGTTGTGGTTCGAGCACGCCGGCGACCGCTGCGCCGGCCCACCCCGCTACGGCCGCCAGCAGGAGGGCAGGGACGAGGGCGGCACCTATCGTCGTGGTCGTCCAAATGATGCCGTCTGCAGCTCGGACCACCGCGAGGTTCACGACGATCGTCACAAGCCCTGTGGTCGGGCCTGCGAGCCATCCCGGAGCGTGCCTCTTTGCCAAGAGGTCGGCCGTTATCCCCGATGGGACGAGTAGCGGGATCAGCGGGCGGGAAAATCCGGCCAGGTCCAAGCGTGAGGCGGTCATGAGCCAGATCGCAATGGCAACTCTGAACACGGTAAACGCAACTGTCACGAGGGTCGCCCCCCACGGCCGGGCTCTCAGCCTCGAGACGAGCACCAAAACGAAGCTCGACAGCCCGCCGAGCAGAATCGGATGAAACACGGTCGAGAATTGCGGCACATTGAACTCGTACTCGGCCAGCACGAGCACCGTCCAGCCCAGAAGGGCCGCACCGAAGAATAGGGTCACGTCACCGAACAGGGCGGAACGCCGGGCGCTGCGTGCGACACCGCGCTCCAGCCAGGCACTCACCAGCCCTCCGAAGCTCGCCAGCGTGAGGCCGAGAATGCCGACGAGATGCATGGGTCCCCACAGGGTAATATCCACTCCGAACAAACGGTGCCAGAGATCATCCAACGGGGCGA
>DASSXJ010000123.1 GCA_035703895.1 bacterium
ACCTCGGGTACGTCCTCACCAGTGGCGCGGCCTGGGCCGGCCTGTTCGCGTACTTCGCCGGTTCGCCGTTTATCTTTATCAGGCTCTATCGCATCCCGGCCCAGCACTACGGATTCCTCTTCGCGCTCAACGTCGCCGGCCTCATGGTCGGTGCCGCGCTCAATAGTCGCCTCGTCCTGCGCTGCGGCTCCGACCGGTTGCTGCGGTACGGGGTCGATGCCGTGGCCGTCGCCGGCTGCGCCCTCGGGGTCGCGGCGTTCACGGGCTGGGGGCAACTGCCCGGGCTCATGATTCCGATTTTGGCGTTCATTTCGTCGCTGAGCTTCATCGGGGCCAACGCGATGGCGGGGGCCCTCTCTGTCTTTCCCCACACGGCCGGGACCGCGTCGGCGCTGGCCGGGACGATTCAGTTCGGTCTTGGAGCGCTCAGCGGCGCCGCCGCCGGGGCTCTGTACAACGGCACGGCGGTGCCGATGGCCGTCGTGATCGCGCTCGCCGGTCTCGCGAGCTTCTTGGCGCACCGCCTCATGGTCCGGACGTAAGCGCTGGGCGGCCCGGTCGCTTTCGCGCAGGTTTCCTGCGCGGCCGCCGCCCCGCGAGGGGGGACCCGCGGGCCCGTGTGGAAGTTGTGCGTGTCATGGTCAGTGAAGCCGAGGTCGTCATCATCGGGTCCGGCGCGTTCGGGTCGAGCACCGCCTACCACTTGGCGGGCCTCGGCCGCCAGGGCATCGTGCTGGTCGACGCCCACGAAATCGGATCCCAAACCTCGCCCCGCGCCGCGGGGTTGACCAAGCAGGTGCGGCCCCACCCCGACGTCTCGCGCCTCGCGATCCTGAGCGTCGCCAAGATTCTTCAGTTCACCGCGGAGACCGGCGAGCCTCTCACCTTCGTCCAGTCGGGCAGCGTGAATATCGCTCGGGGAGAACCCGACGAGGCCGTGATCCGCGCGGAACTCGCGGCGGGCCAAGCCCTGGGGTTGGACACGTACGAGATCTCCTACGACGAGATGACCCTGGCCGCGCCCTTGATCCGCCCCCGAGATATCCGGCTCATCGCGTACACTCCCTCCGATCTCTATCTGGAGGATCCCGGGCAGTTGGCGCTCGGATACGCCCGGGCGGCCGAACGGCAGGGCGTGACGCTTCTTCCCAACACGCGGGTCACGGGGATCGGTGTAAAGGACGGACGCGTCATCAACGTGACGACGGCCCAAGGGGAGATCCGGACCCCCGCGGTCGTCGACGCAGCGGGGGCGTGGACGCGACTGATCGCGGAGCACGTCCATGTCCGCGTCCCCCTGATTCCCGTGCGCCATCAACTCTATATCACCGAGCGCATTCCGGGGCTCGCGGCGGACCACGCCATCTGCCGGATCTACGACGCCAAGGTCTACATGCGGCCCCACCAGGGCGGACTGTTGCTGGGGGGGTACGAGCGCGATCCGCACCCCCACGACATGAGCGGGGTCCCTCCCGAGTTCCAGATCCAGGACCTTCCGCTGGATATGAAGGTGCTGGAGCGCCTGGTCCAGCCGGTTCAGAGTCAGCTGTCCATCGAGAAGGACATCCCGGTTCGGGAGCACCGCGGCGGGCTGCCGACGATGACCCCTGATGGGCTGCCGCTCATCGGGCCCCTTCCGAGCATCGAGGGGTTCTACGTGGCGAGCGGGTGCTGCGTAGGGGGGCTGTCGATCTCCCCTGCGGTAGGGGAGATGCTCGCCGAGCTGGTCCACACAGGCCTGCCATCGCTGTTCCTCGATGCCTTTTCCGTCACCCGGTTCGGCCCCGAATACGACTCCGACCCCGCGCTGAGAGAGGCGTGTTTGCGGCAATATACTGAGTGGTACTCTGCCATCCCCCCGGTGTCCCGTCCCCGGTAACGGGCTGCCTTCCGGGGAGTGGAGCAACTTCGAGCCGCACGGGAGCCCGTGCCTGGGGCGTCCCTGTGCGAGCACGGCACCGGGTGCACCAATGGGAGGCTCTCCACGCATGGATGGGACCAGAGAGGAGCGCATTCGAGCGGCCCGAAGCGCCGTCGAGGCCCAGCCGGACGACCTTCCGGCCCGGCTTCGCCTCGCCGCCGCCCTGCTCGAGTCGGGCGATCCCCGCGCCGCGCTGGAGCAGTTTACCTTCGCGCTGGCGCGGGATCCGGCGAACGTTGAAGCGCTCAACGGCGCGGCGGCGGCCGCCGCGGCGGCCGGGGATGCGACTCGGGCCGAAGGGTATCAGCGGCTGCTGCACGCGCTGGCCGCGTCACCCCACGCCGACCCCGTGAAGGGGTCCGATGAATCGGGGGAGGCGGGGGTCGGCTTTCTCCGGCGGCCACGCCTTCGGGTCGTCCACCGCGGCGAGCCGGCGAGCGAGGAGTGGAGGGTCGAGAAGTCGGCGCTTACCCTCGTCGACGTCGGCGGGATGGAAGCGGTCAAGCGCCGGCTTAACGTCGCGTTCCTCGCGCCTCTCAGGAATCCCGATCTCAGGAAACTGTACGGCAAGTCCCTTCGAGGCGGGCTCCTGCTGTTCGGGCCGCCCGGTTGCGGCAAGACGTTCATCGCGCGGGCGGCGGCGGGCGAATTGGGAGCCAAGTTCATGGCGGTGGGTTTGTCCGACGTGCTCGACATGTGGCTCGGGGAGAGCGAGCGAAAGCTCCACGAGATTTTCGAGGCGGCGCGGAAGAACGCGCCGTGTGTGCTCTTCTTCGACGAGCTCGACGCGCTCGGGCAGAAGCGCACCCACCTCAAGCACCACGGCGGCCGGACCGTGGTCAACCAACTCCTCGCGGAACTCGACGGGGTCCGCAGCGAGGAGAACGAAGGGATCTTCGTGCTGGGCGCCACCAATCACCCGTGGGACGTGGACGCGGCCCTGGTGCGGCCCGGCCGGTTCGACCGCCGGATCCTGGTCCTGCCCCCGGACGAGGCGGCCCGCGACGCCATTCTCCGGTATCATCTGCAGGCGCGACCGATCGATGGCCTCGATGTGCGGTGGGTCGCATCACGAACGCCGGATTTCTCGGGCGCCGACCTGGCGCACCTGTGCGAGTCGGCGGCCGAGATCGCGCTGGAGGCGTCGGCGTCCAGCGCCGCCGCCCGCCCGATCACGCTCGCCGATTTCCAGCAGGCGCTCAAGGACGTGCGCGCCAGCACGCGGCCGTGGTTCGAGACCGCCCGCAACTACGCGCTCTTTGCCAATGACAGCGGAGTGTTTGACGATCTTCTCGCCTACATGCGGACGCACAAGATGTTATGAGCGGGGCGGCCACCCCCGAGGCCCGGACCGGCACCAACCCGGAATCGGCCCAGGGCCTGATCGATCGCGCTGAACACCTGATCGGCGTTCGCCGGTACGCCGAGGCGCTCCC
>DASSXJ010000124.1 GCA_035703895.1 bacterium
TCCTCACCGGCACGGCGTCCCGCGACCCCCGTGCGCGGGGGATCATTCAGGCCGGCCTGTTGGGCTTCGGCGGGCTGGTCTTTGCGGCAGTCATGATATTGCTGACCCGGCATGGGAACTCAGGCACCCCCCGCCTGGTCACCGGGCTGGCCGCGGGGGTGGCGTTCCTCCTCGCCGCGGAGACCTACCGGCGCACGGAGCAGATCCTCGATGATGCGGCCACCAGGACGATCTATGCCGGCCTGCTCGCCGTCGGGATCAACCTGATCGGCTGGGCCTGGGTGCCACGTACTCCGGGCGTTATTGCCCGCTCAGAGTTGCTCGGCGGGCTCGCCGTGGCGCTCTTTGGCGCCGGCATCGAGCTTCGGGCCCTGGGACGCGCCCAGCGGCTCGTCGTCCTCAGCCAGATCAGCGCGGCCCTCTCGCGGACCGGTCAGGTCGAGGAGATCCTGAAAGAGATCCTCCAGCAGGCCGGCAGACTGCTGCAGCTCCATACCGGCTGGGCGTTCCTGCGGGATCCGGCGACGGGCGTCTATGAGCTCGCGGTAGGATATCAGTTGCCCGCATCGCTCGAGCGCGACGGTCGGGCCGTGTTGCGGGGTTCCTGCCGGTGCTTGGATCTCCTAGGGACCAATGAGCTCACGCAGCCGGTGAACATTGTGGACTGCATGCGGCTGGAGAAGGTCGGGATCAAGGCTCAGCATGCCAGCGTTCCCCTTCGCACGACGACCGGTATTGTCGGACTGATGAATCTCGTGTTGCCGTCCGGCCGCCTATTCAGCCAGCGGGAACTGGCCCTCCTCGCCACGGTGGGAGGGGAGGTCGGGCTCGCCATCGAGAAAACTCAGCTCCTCAAAGAATTGCAGGACAAGGAGCGACTCCGGAGCGATCTCATCAAGAAACTGATGACCGCCTATGAGGACGAACGGCGGCGCATCGCCCGGGAACTGCACGACGACACCGGCCAGTCGCTGACCGCCCTCATTCTCAACGTCGAGATGCTGCGCACGTTGGTGGGGCAGGCCGAGCCGACGCTGGCAGAAGAGCTCGACCGGCTCAAGGCGCTGGCGGAGACGACGCTGGAGGAGGTCCGAAAGCTCATCTACGACCTCCGCCCCACCATCCTCGACGATCTGGGGCTCGCCGCGGCGCTCCGCTGGTACGTGCACCACCAACTGGAGCCACGGGGGCTCGTGGTGGACCTCAAGCTTGAACTCGGCGAAGCGAGACTGGATCCCCTTGTGGAGACCGCGGCGTTTCGGATCGCGCAGGAAGCCCTCTGGAACGTCGTCAAGCACGCGGCTGCCACGCGCGTCGAGGTCGCGCTCGCCCTCACCGACGGCCGCCTGCGCCTGCGGGTCAAGGACAACGGGCGCGGATTCGAGGGGCGGCGTCGCTCCGTCGATCCGCTCTCGGGAGGGGCCGGGCTCGGCGGGATGGAGGAGCGGGCCACCCTCCTTGGCGGCGTAGTCCGCATCACCTCCACCCCAGAGGCCGGAACCGACGTCCTTGCGGAACTGCCCCTCCCGGCTACGGCCGGCCAGTCCTGATGACGAGACCTTACACCGCGGCGGGCTCCTTCGCAAACTCGCTCACGGCCGGATGGACCAGCCTGGCGTAATCCGTGTAGGTCATCGTGGCCGTCCGGCGGTGACTTCCCGCATTAAAGAAGATCACCGGGTCACGCGCCAGCGCCGCGTCCACGAGCACAGGCACGCCGTAGAGATTCCCGAACGGTGGCATGGCCCCGACCTCGCAACCGGGAAACAGGTGACCGAACTCCTCCTCGACCGCCAGGCGGACCTCCTCGGCTCCGAGCGCCTTCCGGACAGCGCCGAGGTCGACTTTAGCCACTCCCGGCACGACCACCATCACCGGGTTACCGTCCGCGACGACCATCACGGCCTTCGCGATCAGCCGGCCGGAGACGTGTTCGACCTGGGCCAGTTCCTGAGCCGTGTAGCGGGGAGGGTGCTCGTCAATGGTATACGCCACCCGTTCCGTGTCCAGGTAACCCTCGAGAAGTTCCAGGCCGGAAACCCGATGCTTCAGCTCTAGCAACATCCGCCTCACCTCCCTTCACCCCTCACAATAGCCCGCGTTGATCCGGAAGGGCATCGGGCCCGCGTCCGATTCTGGGCAAGTCCCGGGCCGGATGATCCGCGGCGGCGCTCCCACACGGCTTCAGGTCTGCGCAGAACCGCAAATCGGGCCGGGGCCGGATGTCGGATCCAGCCGCCGTAATAGATGATGACTGTGGATGCGAGGACGAGAAAGACTCCCTATGTCAAGAGGCGATTGCGAGATGAGCCTCTCGAGCGTTGAGGAAGACGGCTTGATCGTACAGGCGGTGATCGCGGCGCATGGCGATGATGATGCGCAGCCAGACGTTGCCGAGCATGCGGACTGCCTCCGCGTGCTTTTTGCCGCGAGCGCGCGCTCGGCGATAATAGGCCTTGGCCCACGCACAATGGATGATGCTACAGAACGCAAAGTGCCACATGGTCTCGCGCAAGGGATGGATGCAGGCCCGGCGAACGTGAACGGTGCGGGAGGTGCCGCTCGCGCGTGTCACAGGAGCGGTGCCGGCTGCGCACTGGGCGATGGCAGGGTCGCGATACCGGTCGCGATTGTCGCCCAGTTCTCCCACCATCCTGGCGGCGAGAAGGTCGCCAGCGCCGGGCAGGCTCAGGTAGAGCTCGCCGTCAGGATGGGTTCTCAATACCCGCTGAATCTCCGCCTCGTAGGCCGCCGTCTCCTCAACCAACGCTCGCAGTTGGTGGCCCAGGGTCTGCGCCAAGCGCGCTTTGGTGCGGAGAATCACCGGGGCCACTTGGAAAGCCGGCTGAGTGAGGCGGGCGTGGATCTCGCGCGCTTTGGCCGCGGCTCCCGGCTGGTGATGCTGACGCAAGAAGCCTTCCAGCTGTGGCACCGACGCACTCCGCAGCGCGGCCGGGGTGGGAAACCGTTGCAGGACGGCCAAGGCTACCGGGCGGTCCGGATCCCCGAAGAGGTCCAGGAAGGCGGGGAAGTAGGCCTTCAGACAGGCGGTAAGCTGGTTGCTGAGCATGGTGCGGGTCCGAACCAACTCGGCGCGGTCGCGGGTCAGCACGCGCAGTTCCTGAGCGGGCTCCGAGTCGGGCACCAACGGGTGATAGAGGGCGCGATCCGTCCGCAGCAGCGTCGCCAAGACCCACGCGTCCCGCAGATCCGATTTGCTGCCGGCCACCCGAAAGCGCTCGCGATGGCGATCGACCGCCTTGGGATTGATGGCATAGACGACAAACCCTTGGTCGAGCAGTGCGCTAACCAGGAGACCTTGCGAGGTCTCGAGGGCCACGGACACCTCCTCCGGCCCGCGCGCATGCGTCCGGATCGCTGCAAACAAGGCGGCCAGTCCCTCAGGCGTATGTGGAATGCTGCCCGAGGCCAACGTCGCACCCGCTTCATCCATCACGCAATACACGTGCTCAGCATCCGCCCAATCGATGCCCACCAACAGCACTGGCGTCTCACCTCCTCCCTGATGTCGCCAAGGGCCTCGCGCGGCTCAGCCACGGCCTCTTATGGAACGGCGTTTCAGACGCGTCTCCCTATCGGTGGTCTCAGGCCGCGCCGCTCCCAGGGAGAGATCGTCTTTCTCAGGCGGTCAAGCCGCAAGGAGGGTATGATCTTCTCCCCGAGAGTGGCACCTCTACTACGTCTTATTCGACACACACTATGACATAAGAGGAGGATCACGATGAACCGGTATGATGCGGAGATGTCGAAGTTGTTCGCCGTCGAACAGCAACTGCTGAACACTGCGGTGTCGCTGCGCTCCGCCGAGCACCGGCTCGGCAATGGGCAACTGCGGGAGGAGATTCGCGAGATCCTCCGCTCGGTGGAAGATACCACGGAACTCACCAAGAGGGTGAAGCGAATCATGCTCAACGAGTGGCGGTTGGCCGAGGCGAAGCAAGACGCGGCATAAGCAGTCCGCTCCTAGGCCGCCTGGGATCAAGGGGGAGGGAGAGATGCTGGTTCGCGATCGGATGACCACCAACGTCTTTACCGTCACTGCCGACACGTCGTTGGAGCGCGCGATGAGCGAGATGCGGATCCGGCACATCCGCCGCTTGCCGGTGCTCCAAGAGGGTCATCTTATCGGGATCGTCACCTGGACAGACTTGATGCGCGCCCAACCCTCGTCAGCATCCACGTTAAGCCGGTGGGAGATCCCCGCCCTTCTGGAGAAGGCGCCTGTCCGCGAGGTGATGACCCGGTCCGTCGAGACCGTTGCTCCGGACATTCCGCTGGAGGAGGCCGCCACCATCATGCGCCGGCGCAAAATCGGCGGGCTGCCCGTCGTAAAGAACGGGACCCTGGTGGGGATCGTCACCGAGAGCGACATCTTCGATGCGTTCATTTCCTTGCTGGGCGCGCGGTATCCATCCTATCGGATCACGTTGGACGTGGACGATAGCGCAGCGGCCCTCCCAGACATCACGGCGGCCTTTCACCTCCTCGGACTGCGGTTGTTCATGGTGTCCACCTATCCTGCCGAGCAGGGACGGCTTCGGGTGGTCGCGCGAGTGGACCGGGCGGTTCCGCTCACAAGCCTGGTGGACTCCCTGAGAGAGCGAGGTCTGGAGACCGTTCACGCCGCCGATGGTGGCAAGGTGATCATTGAAGTAGCGCGCGCGTAGGAGGGGCCCGGGTCTTACCCGGTCGCTAACGCACGATCAGGACCGGAATACGCGCCCCATGGAGGACTCGTTCGCTCACGCTTCCAAGAATGAGCCCGCCGATCTGCCCTAGACCGCGGCACCCTATGATGATCAGATCCGCCTTGTGCTCCTCGGCCGTCTTCAGGATCTCCCCCGCAAGGTCTCCCCGTCGGTACACGCGCGTCACGCGAGTGTCGAGTCCCCCGAACGCGTGCATCGTCTGATCCAGGATGGCCTGGCTGGCTTGTTGTAGGCCTTCCTCCAGGTCGCCGAGGTCGAACACCGCGTCCAGTCCGACGGCGCCCATGGCAATCGCCGGGAAATAACCGACGTTGACGAGCATCACCTCCGCCTCACGCAGGTCGCGGGCAAGGCGGGCTGCCATCTCCGCCGCCTTGAGCGCGTGCGGTGACCCGTCGGTCGCCACAAGCATCCGCATCATGCTGTCACCGCACAACACGGACAGAATACTGGCCGCCCCATTCACAGGGGACGCGGCGATCGTCCAGGGGGTCGTTCCAGGGCACGCCGTCCACAATGAACAGGTACGGATACTCACCCGGGGCGAGGGTCAACGTGATGCGCCATGCGCCATCCGGACCCCGCTTCATACGGTGTGCCGCCGTATCCCACCGGTTGAACGAGCCCACAAGCGCGACCCACTTGGCCTTGGGCGCATGCCGAGCGTCGAATCGAAATGCGACTTCCTGCACAGACCCGGTGACCGGGGAAACCATCACGAGGTTTGTCATCATGAACCCCTCCTCACATCACAACATACTGAGAGTTTCTTCATGGCTCGTCGCGTTCGTCGTCTTCCCCTGCGACGTCGCGGATCAGGATCAGCCGCTGATACACAGGCAGGAGCCCCTCGTCGCGAAACCCGTAGCGCAGGAGCATCTTCCGTAACTCCACTTGGTTTTGATAGAG
The DNA here is from genome assembly GCA_035703895.1 of bacterium. Classification (NCBI taxonomy): domain Bacteria; species bacterium. Next base: position 5,640 of record DASSXJ010000124.1, read on the forward strand.
CTCGACCACAAGCTGTTTCAACCCCAACGCCCTCGCGAGGTCCAGGATCTCCCTGAGCAGCACGGCCCCCAGGCCCCGCCTCCGATACTCGGGGCGAACGCAGGCGCGGAACTTACCGATGCCGCACATCGGCTCCATGAAACCACGAACGCAAGCGCGGAACTCGCCGATGCCGCGCATCGGCTCCACGAAACGACGATGGAGCGTCGCGTCGCCCACGATTTTCCCGTCTAGCTCGGCGACGATGGGAAGCACGCGGTCGTAATTGATACTTCGACACCACCGACGGACGATGACGGGATTGGTCACATTATCTTGAAGATTCCGCAGGTCTTCATAGGGGGTGCCGATGAACATCTGCACAAGCTTCTCCTCATCCCTCGGGACCAGGGGCCGAAGCCTCACCCTGGCGCCGTCGGGCAGCTCAACGGCGCGGGGGTACCGCTCGAACACAGGCCGGAGTTCAGGTGGCACATCCTTTTTCCGACTGGGCGTCGTCAACACTCTGATCACCATCGGGCATTCCCTCTTTCCAGCGGCTCGACACGCTCCCGCCCAGACCAACGTACTATCCCAGCGCCATGAGCGGAATCGGCTCTCAGCCCGAACCCGGGGTCGGGCTCAGGCCTGATTGTGGAGAGGGCACGGAGTGAGGGATACTTGACGTGGGCCTCGGTTCGGGGGGAGCACCTGTGCAAGAGCGGAGAATCCAGACGATTCTCGTTCCAACCGATTTCTCTGAGGGGGCGGCCTACGCGCTGGAATGGGCTCGGACCCTCGCGCGGGCGTTTCGTGCCAAGATCGTCGTCCTTCACGTCTTGGACCTTCCCGTTGCCTGGACGCCGCTCGGTGGACTCGGATCAATCCCCACCCCGCTCTCGGCCGAGTCCGTTGAGCATCTTACCACCGAAGCTCAAACGATCCTCGAGACCGTAGCGCGGGACGCGCCGGAGGTGGCGCCACGCCTCCTGCGTAAGGGACATCCCCGAGAGGTCATCCTCGCAGTGGTCGAGGAGGTGGGCGCCGACGCGGTCGTGATGGGCACACACGGCCGGCGAGGCGTCTCGCACCTGTTCATCGGGAGCGTCGCCGAGCACGTCGTGCGTCACTCGCCTGTACCGGTGTGGACGGTCCGCGCGGAGGAGCCGCGCTCATCTGAACGGTGAGCGAAAGGCCACCATCCGGCAGAGCGCCCGCTTCTTGTGTGGCGGCGACGCGGGGACTTCCTCGTAGTGGGCGATGCGCAAATCTGAGAACACGCGTGCGAGTTCTCGGGGCCCCACGCGATGCGCAATCTCGCTGGGATAATCGACCGCGGGATCGTACAGGGGGGTCTCCACGAGTACGGCTCCCCCAGGGACCAGCGCTAGAGCAAGTTGCGGAAGCAGTGCGCGGTTCAGGTAGTACGAGTTGATGATGAGGTCATAGGTCGCCCAGGGCAACATCACGTCGTCCAGGTCGACCGCAGCCGCCCTCACCGGCAGCTTCTGCGCTTGGGCCTGATGCGCGAGGCGCGAGAGGGCCACGAGGGAAATGTCCAACGCATCGACGCGATAGCCGTGTTGAGCCAGGTAGATCGCATGGCGGCCGCACCCGGCCGCCAAGTCCAGCGCGCGACCATTCGGAAGATACGGCAGCCAAGCCGCTAGATAGGCCGACGGGGGCCCCTCGAGCACCGGGACGCCGGCAGTGTGTTTCTGATCCCACTCCAACCGGTCCTCACGCATCCTACCTCGCCTCAAACGAACCTCGCGATCAGAAGAGGCCCATGATCCGTCCCGCGTTCGGCCATGTCGGTCCGAGCTTTAAGCCACGTCGCGCTTCATCGACTCGAACTGCTCTTTGGTGAGCTCGCCGGCCGCGTAGCGCCGGCGGAGGATCTCCAAAGGGGTCTCGGGGAGCCGGCCATCGCCGCCGCGGGTGTTCATCCACCGAACCGCGACAACGGCGCCGGCGATGACCAGCACCCAAAATGCCACCATCATGATCCACCCCGCGGCCATCCAGCCCCATCCGCCACCGTACCCGTAAGGCCACATCGTCGCCCTCCTGCCCCAGACAGGCGGGGGGAGCCGATGAACCGCTCCCCCCGCGCCTCCAGCACTATTGCTCGACCTTCACCTTGACCGAGGTCGCCTTAGCCCGTTCGGACTTCGGCACCTTCACCTCGAGCACGCCGTCTTTGTACGTTGCCTTCGCCTCGATGCCCTTCACCTCGGCGAGGAACGGCAACGTGCGCAGGAACGTCCCGTACTGCATCTCCCGCTTGTAGTAGTTGCGCTCCTTATGCTCCTCCTCGTGCTTCGTCTCTCCCTTGAAGGTGATCGCGTCATTGGTGACCGTAATCTCCACTTGCTTGGGATCGATGTCGGGCAGTGCCGCCTTCACCACTACCTCCGTGTCGGTCTCGAACATCTCGACGGGCGGCTCCCACGCCGTCTCCAGTGGGGCTAATGCACGCATCGGGCGCAGGGTAAAGATGTCCTCCAACAGCCGGTCCACCTCCCGGCGCATCTTTTGAACATCCCCAAACGGTTCTAGACGCATCAGCTTCATCGTCGCTCCCTCCTTTCCTCATTGCTCTCCATGAGACAAGATAGCCAGGATGGCAGCCGAAGACATCGGGCGGAGACCTGATTCGCGGACGGGGAAAAAAACTGCACAGTGGCCAATCGAGACCGAGCGTGATCAGGCGGCCCGAGGGCCGGGTGGTCTCCCGACCTCGAGCGATGGCTCAGAAGGCAATGAGCGGCTTGATCACCCCGTCTAGTTTCTTGTCCATGATCTCGAACGCGCGCGGGATCTCGCCGAAATCGAACGTGTGCGTCGTCATCTTCGTCGGGTCCAACCGACCGCTTTGGAGAATGCGGATCAGACGCTCCATTCGTAACCGGCCACCTGGGCACAGCCCAGTTTTGATGGTCTTCTCTGCCATTCCCACACCCCATTCGATCCGCGGGATATGCACGAACTCGCCCTTGCCGTGGTAGCCGATGTTGGCGATGGTGCCGCCGGGCTTCGTGATTTTGATCGCAGCCTGAAAAGACGTATCTGCCCCCAGCGCCTCGATCGCGGAATCGACGCCCGCACCGCCGGTCAGCTCAAGGATTCGCGCCACGGGGTCTCCCTTCGTGTGGTCGACGATGACATCGGCCCCGTATCCTCGCGCGAGTTGTTGCCGCGCGGGCACCGAGTCCACCCCGATCACCAGGCCGGCGCCCCGGAGCCGCGCGCCCGCGACCGCCATCAGGCCCACGGGACCGAGGGCGATCACCGCCACTGTACCACCGATCGGGACATCGGCCAGTTCGGCGCCCATGAACCCGGTCGAGAGCATGTCGGCGCAGTAGACTGCCGCATCGTCGCTGACTTCGGGCGGGATATGCGCGAGGTTGGCATCGGCTTCGTTAACGTGAAAGTACTCCGCGAACACGCCGTCTTTGATGTTCGCGAACTTCCATCCCCCGAGTGCACCCCCCGATTGTGAGGAGTGCCCTGCCTGCGAGGCTGGATCGCCCCAGTCCGGTGTGATCGCGCCGCAGAGGACACGGTCACCAGGCTTGAAGCGCTTCACCTGAGCGCCGACCTGATGGACGATTCCGACGGCTTCGTGGCCGAGCGTCAGATTTTCGCGCGGGCCGATCGCCCCGTGGATGGTATGCGAGTCCGAGGTGCAGATTAGCGCCCGCGTCGTACTGACGACCGCATCATTCGGCCCCGGCGTGGGAACCGGCTTGTCCATAAATCCAACCTCATCCAGGGATTTCATCACGAACGCCTTCATCAGATCACCTCCCGGCGTGGATCCGCCCGAGACCGGCCTGGGCTCGAAGCGTGCGGCTGACCCAGAAGATCCCCCATGCGGCTAACGCGATCGCGGCGAGCGCAATCCGGGTCACATCGACAATGGGGGTCACTTTGGTCTGCCCGTCGCTGATCTCGATCACGGCGAGGGGCCTGATGACCGCTCCGCCTCCGCCGCCCGCGGCACGGTGATGGTCGTCGTCATGCTTCTCGTCGTCCTTGCGTTGGCCACGACCCATGCCCATCCCGAACCCGAAGCGGACGCTCGCCACCGGGATGATCGTGCGGCCATGGACCTCCATCGGGTCCCCAAACACGGTTCTGACCGTAGCCCTGCCCTGAACGTCTCCGATCCGGTCGATCAACTTGTCAGGCATCATCCCCTCCTTCTACGAAGTCCTCATCTTCAGACGGCCGCGGCGCCAGAGTGTGCACCTGGCGGCGACGGGCGGGCGGCGACAGCTCTCTACACCGTCGCCCACAGGGCCCCGAAACCCGCCAGGATCGCGACCAAGCGGATGACCCAACCGGCAAATGGCACCGCGAAAAGAACTGCGAGCGCGATGGCCCCTACCGCGACCGACCAGTAGATTGAGGGAATCTCCCCGCCCTGTCGCCGAATTCGCTGCAGGACACGCTGCCCGAGCCACGCGGCAACAAAGACCAACCCAGGATACAGCGTGGCGACGTAGAGGAGCATTCCGATGACCGAGAGGGGGATCCCGATGACCGTGAACACGAGCAGCACCGCTGCGACTGGAACGGTGACGAGCAGGACGAACCCTGTGAGAAGGCTGCGCCCAAACCGCTCATGGATCTCCCGCACCACGGGGAATGCTCCCCTCGGCGCGGCTGCAAACGTGACAAGCCCCAGGACAAGGAGGCCGATCATCTCCGCAACGCCCCTCCACAACCAGAAGCGAGGGCCGAAAGGAGCCCCAACAGCCCGGCGCGGCCGCGAAGGCGCGGGCATCTGCGTCGTGCCGCCGGCAATCTGCGCCCCCGACTGGATCTCGATCGGTTGGTCGGCGGCATAGCGCAGCGCACCTCCGATCCGTGCGGTTGGCAGCACGATAATCCGATTGGCCTGGATATCGGCATCGCCCCGAATCGCCCCACCGATCACGACGTCGCCGCCGCCGACGAGCGCGTTCCGCCCTACTCTCCCCGAGACATTGACGCTTCCACCCTGATAACCAGGTCCCGCCCGATCTGCGCTGCGGAGTCCACACGGACGGTGCCACCGGCGAGGACCGCGTCGCCCTTGATGCGCGCACCGATCGTCACCACACCGCCGGCCGCGCGAAGGGCCCGGCCGATCGTGCCGCCGACCGTCAGCGTGCCGCCCGCTGCAAGCACGCCGCCGCTCACGTCCCCGGCGAGATCCACGGTCCCCCCCGTGGCCGCCACGTCGCCGTCAACCGCGGCGGTCGCCGTCACCGTTCCGCCTGCAAGATACAAATCGTCCTGGAGCGCCTCCGAAACGACCACGGTCTGCCCCGTCCGTGGGACGAACGCCATGGCCGGGAGAACGAGCACGCCAATCGAGAGGACACTCATGATCATGCAACTCCCCCACGTTCGCATCATTCTTCACCCCCTCGTGCGTCCTCTAGCAGGCACGTGGATCTCCCCGTCTCCTTACGGGTCCGTGTTCCCACTGGCCCAACGTGGTGGGTGCCGCTACCGCGTCGCGCGTCGTGTTGTTCCGCCATGTGTTTGATTCCTATGAGCATCTTCCGGCTCATCACAAAATTTTCGAATCCATAGGTGGAGTAACGGGCGTTGTCGGGACTCCAGGGGCGTTCGGTGTGAATGTGAGCGACCGAGCGCAGGCGGTCTTGGAATCGAGGTTCCCGATCGGCTCGTCGGCCACGATGAGAGGTGGGTCGTTCGCCAGCGCCCGGGCAATGGCGATGCGCTGCCGCTCTCCTCCGGATACCGCCGAGGTGAGATTGTGGGCGGGGTGGGTCATCTCCACCTCATCCAGCAATGCCATCGCACGCGAACCCTGGTTCCATATTCTATCCGCGTTAACAAATCCCAGGAATCAGCCGCGCCGTGCGGGCGCAATAGGCATCGTACTCGTCGCCGAACTGTGTGCGTAGCAACCTTTCTTCCGCGCGGATGCGCGCGAGGAGCGGAGGGATAATGAGCGCCGTAAGCAGCACGCCGATCGCCGAACGAAACGTCAGAGCCCATCCCAGCGAGTTGACGAGCAATCCCAGATAACTGGGATGGCGGATGAGACCATAGGCACCGCTAGTGACCAGGGTGTGGCCGGGCTGGATAGCAACCAGCCCGCTGAACCGGCGGCCGAGCACAAAGACTGGCCAGATCCGCAGCGCACCACCGGCAGCGAAGAGGGCGACGCCGAGCCAGCGAATGGTGTCACCGTCGATGGTCCAGAACTCCTTCCGGTCCGTGTAGGCTGGCAGATAGGCGTCCAGCAACCCGACCAGCGCGAAGGCGACGATAACCCAGCGGTTGGCACGATCCTCGCGCACCCCTGGACTCAGATTTCCGCCGGCGAAAAGCGCTGCGCCAGATAGCGCGAAGAGTACGATCACGAGCGCGATCAGCGCCGGGTGGGAGAAGAAGGCTGCAAACCCGCCCCAGCCGAGGATGGCAAGGCCGAGATATGCAGCGGTGCCCACAATAACGAGCGTCAATCTGACGGTTGGCATCACCATTGCTGCCTCAGCTGGTCCGCTCCTGATAAGTAAGTTCGAGGACGCTGACCGGCGAGTGATCGGATACGATCAGACACCACCATTGGTATCCCTCTTTCACATTTCAATATAGTGGAAGGGCGCGATGCGACGGGGCTCGAGCAATATCGTTGCCTTCGTCACTCGCCCACCCCTTCGGACGATCCGATCGGAACCTGGCCCGCGGTTCGCTACGCCACTCAGGCTGCCAGCAGGCTCGACATCACCTTGAGGCCGGCCTCCATCCCTCGCCACGGAAGCCCAGCGTGAAACGGGTTGCCAGCATTGAAGCGCCAGGGCAGATAGTACCCGAGCATCATCTTGCCGAGCCGCCAGGCGGGGGAGGTCCCCACCTTGTACTTGGCGAGCGCGTCCGGCCGCACTTCAACCGGCTTCGCCGGGAGCCCCGTCAACCGCAGGGGCACCTGCGCGAAGGTGGCCTTGTCAAACTGCTCCATCACGCACATGCTGGTAGGTTCGAACGCGATCTGGGGCGCTGTCCCGAGGATCCTGGCCGCGAGGTGCTCGGCGGCTGCGTCAGCTTGCAGGAACGCAAGGAATGCCTGCTTCACCGGGAAGTCGCCCGCATCGCCAACGGCGTAAATATCCGGCTGGTCCACGACCTGGCGGGTCCCGAGGTCCGTCCCAATGAATCCTCGCTCGTCCGTCGGAAGCCCAGCAAAGGGTGTCGACGCGATGTACGGTGGGAAGGAGACCAGCAAGTCGAACGGCAGGCGGCGCCCGTTACGGTAGACAACCTCGTCCTTGTCCACGCGCTCGACCACGTATTCGTTGAACCCCGTGATCCCCCGCCGCTCGAACTCCGCGGTCACTGCCTCGTGAAGCCGCGGGCCGAACGCCTGGATGAAGCCCTCCTCGTACGTTGACCAGGTGATCTCCACGCCGCCGCGGACTCCCTGGCGTCGCAGCCAGGTGTCCAGCATAAAGACCATCTCATAGAGCGGCCCCGAGCACTTGTTGTTCGGCGGGACGAGGAACACGATGCGCGGATGCCCGCCCTGCCTGACTTCCTCCGGCAGCGCGGTGAACGCCGTCCGAAGACGCAGCATGTCGCTGGGGGTCCAGATCGTCTGCGCGTACTCCCCGAGGCCGGGCACTTCATCCACCCTCATCCCGGCGCCCGTCGCCACGACCAGGAAATCATACGACAGCTTCGAGCCATCGGCCACGACGGTCTTCGCCCCGGGATCGATTTCACGAGCATGGGCCTGGATGAACGTGATGTCCTTCCGCTGGGTCGGACGCGCCAGGGGAATCTTCAACCGATCGGGGTCCATGCCGAAGGGAATGTAGATGGTGTTCGGCTTGTAGAGGAAGTGATCCTGATCCGAAACCAGGGTGAGACGAGCCCGATCCCCCAGGCGCATGCGCAGATAGAATGCAGCCTCGAGACCTCCGAACCCTCCGCCTAGCACGACCACTCTTGGGGTGCCGGTCGCCATCATGTCTATTGCTCCCTTCTAGGGGGCGATATTGTAGCCGATCGCATCTCCCTATGATCACCTGCGATTATCGTAGTGGGGAATGCCCGGAGCAGGCTATCGAACGAAGGCTGTATCTATGGATCGGATGCGGGAACGATCCGACGACCGACAAACGGCAAAATCCCGCCGTGAACTAGTCTTATATAGAAGCGCTTTTTTTAAGCGACCTGCCATGCTAAGTGCTGTTGAAATGTGTAAAGTATCAAGTATCTACATTTTCAGGAGCTCCAGCAACTTGTACATTAGTACTGCAGGCCAAAAAATGGCCTTGAAGAAACCAAGTACCCCGACCCAGAACGTGGTCGCATGTTTGAAGACCGTTGCGCCGATGAAAGCCATACCATAAGATACCCCCCGAAATGCCCATTCCTATTCTCCCTTGATGACCATGCATAGATGAATTTGTCTCATTAGCCATTTTATTGAGACCGCCGGCACTTGTGAGGTGACACAATATGTCTTATACGAGCATGCCCCGAGTATAGCATCCAAGCCGCGGCGGCGATGGCGAACCCCGCGATCCCCCAGCCGACGCTGACTCCGTCATCGGGCGCAGACCCGATGCCGAGATGCATGTGCCCAAGATATCTTACATATGGGAGGCTTTGAAGCTTCGCAACAGGGATGGCCTTACTCTGACCAGAAGGGCATTGTGTCCAGTGATGGTACTCATCGCGATGAGTATGTTGAGTCAGGTCCTTGTGGGATCCTGAAAATGGACGCGACGCGGGGTCTCCGCAGGCCTCTCCCTCTGCTCATCACTGGCATTTCCCTGGGCTTCGCTACGTTGCTGTATCTGTCTTACCGTCGGGACCCCGTACGGGCTAGCCGTCTCGAACGGATCCGGCCCCTTGCCGGCGACCAACACATTCCCGAGCCCATTGCGTCCCTCACACATGCCGTCACGATTCGCTGCCGCCGGCAGGACCTGTGGCCGTGGCTCGTGCAGATGGGCGCAGGCCGCGCCGGATGGTACAGCTACGACTTCATTGATAATGGGGGGCAGCCGAGCACCAAGGAGCTGCTACCTCAGTTCCAGACTATTGCAGTGGGTGCTGTCCTGCCTGCTCTTCCGGGTGCGACCGAGGGCTTCATCGTCGTCGCGTACGAGCCAGAACATTTTCTCGTGCTCGGGTGGCCGTCTCGGGGCGAAGCGTACATGTCGACCTGGGCGTTCGTCCTCGACGAAGTGGGATCAAACCACACGCGCCTGATCGTGCGCGGACGTGCGAGCCCCGGATATCACTTCCACAACCTCCCGCTCTGGTTGCTCAAACTGACCGCGCCGTTGGGTCACTACATCATGCAACGCAGGCAACTGCTCGAGATCGCTCGGCGGGCAGAGGCTCGCATCGAAACACATGACGATCGTTGACGGTGAGCGCGGTTGGGAAAGACGACGGAGGCAGTCATGAACGCGCCACAATGCATTCCGTCCACTATCCGTTCGCTGGCGACAGGGGCCGGGCTCGCCGCCGGGGCGTACGCCACGTACGTCGGGACCACGTGGTATCGCTGCGGTCAAGTGAGACACGTGGCGAGCCAACGAAGACGCGGATCCGTTGCTCGACCGGTTCATGCCGGAGTTCGATGTGGTGGAACGTCACCACGTGCGCGTCGCCGCGCCGGCGCAGATCACGCTCGCAGCGGCATGCGACATGGATCTCTTACGATCGACGAACGTCCGCGGGGTCATCAAAGTCCGGGAGTTGATATTCGGTAGCCAGCCGGAAGAGACTGTGCTCTCACAGGGACTGCTAGCCCAGGTCAAAGCACTGGGGTGGGGTGTGCTGGCCGAGATCCCCGGACGCGAGATCGTATTCGGCGCCGTAACGCAGCCGTGGATGGCCAATGTCGTGTTCCGCGCCCTCCCGGCCGATGAGTTCGGCGCCTTTCACGAACCGGGCTACGTGAAGATCATCTGGACGTTGCGCGCCGATCCGATCGGTGCCGCCGAATCGATGGCCCGCACCGAGACGCGGGTCGTCACAACCGATCCGACCGCGCGCGCAAAGTTCCGGTGGTACTGGTCGTTCCTCTCGCCCGGCATCGTGTTGATTCGTCGAGTGTCGCTTAGGCTCGTGAAGGCGGAGGCCGAGCTGCGGGTTCGTAAGGCAGGACCCGAGCGCCGAACCGGCCGAGCTCTTCAATGAAGGAGACATCGGCATGAATCCGATTGTCAAAACCCAGCAGGGCGAGGTGCGGGGCAGCCTTGCCAACGGCGTGCACACGTTCAAGGGCATCCCCTACGCGCGGCACCGTTCGGCGCCCATCGGCTCCGACCGCCACAGCCGGGCGCGGTCGAGGCCGGATCGGGTGCGAGCTATGACGGCAGCCGCTTCGCCCGCGACGGCATCGTCTGCTTGATCATCAATTACCGTCTTAACGGTAAATCACGTTAAGGAGAATCTCGATGCGCAAACTAGAAGTAAGTGCCCGAGACTTCAAACGATGGATGTACCGTGGGCAGCGCCCCAACTGGATTGCGCGGGTTCTGAATAGAGCGTTTGCTGCTGTGGCCTCGTCGGGCGCCACCGCCAACTACCTCGTGGCATTGGAAGTGACCGGACGAAAGTCGGGGCGGACCGTCTTGTTCCCTTTGGTCATGGTCGTCGTCGATGGACAGCGGTACCTGGTATCAATGCTCGGAGATAATGCGCAATGGGTCCACAACGTACGCGCATCTGGCGGAAAAGCGGTTCTCCGAAGCGGTGGTCGTGAAAGCGTTCAACTCGAAGAGATCCCCGCCGACCAGCGAGCGCCCATCTTGAAGGCTTACCTGCAGGTAGCGCCGGGAGCGCGACCGCATGTGCCAGTGGGCAAAGATGCGCCGCTTGCGGAATTCGAAAAGATCGCGGCAACATTCCCTGTTTTCCGACTGGCATCCAACCAGAAAGCATAACAAGTATTCACGAAGTTTCAAAAGGGAGTTTAAATGAAAGGAATTATACACGAGAGACGGCCTGCTCGTATGTATGCCTTCATCGTCATTGTCCGCCGGAACCAGCGTTACGCAATGAGCCTCGCGATGACGAAAGCCGCCGCCGCCGCGAGCCCGCCAACCAGGGCCGTCTGGAACGCGCTGCGCGCCGGTACCGTCCCCGTGAAGCGGCCCTTAATGTAGCCGAATAGCGTCAGCGCGACGAGGGTGACGACCACCGAGATAAGCAACGCGGTGTGGGCTCGCGCAGAGACGATATACGGGGCCAGCGGGATGATCCCGCCGCCGACATAGGCCCCGGCAATCGTCAGGGCGCTTGTCAGCGCGCGCTTGGGCTCCGGCTTCTCCAGGCCCAACTCGAACCGCATCATGAAGTCGATCCAGGCCTCGGGATTCTTCCGCAGGGCCTCGACCACTGGGGCGCTCGCCTCCGCCGTGAGCCCGTAGCCCTGGAATATCCTGGTAACTTCGTCGGCTTCGACCTCCGGCACCGTTCGGATTTCCATCTGCTCGCGCAATTGCTCGCTGGCGTAGTGTTCGGCGTCGCTCTTCGCCGCGAGGTACCCCCCCAGGCCCATGGCGATGGATCCCGCTGCAATCTCGGCCAACCCCGCGGTGACGATGATGCCCGTCGATGCCACCGCGCCGGAGAGCCCCGCGGCGAGGGCGAAGGGGACGGTCAATCCGTCCGACATCCCGATCACAATGTCCCTGACGGTCTCGCTGCCGGTAAAGTGGCGTTCGACGTGGGGGGTCTGGGGCATGCTCGGCTCCTCGTGATCGGTCTTCGAATCAGCCGCCGGCCGATCAGGGTATGCGGTACGCCGGAATTCTGAAAAGGGGCGGGGTCACCTCCGGCCGGCCTTGCCCCGGGAGACCTCCAGGTCCTTCCTAGAGATGGGGACCTCATGCAGGTTCAGGAATACCTGGATGATATCGCTTGCGCTGACAACCCCCACCACACGGCCGCCACGCACGATCGGCACCCGGCGGACCATTTGATCGAGCATCATGGCGGCGACCTCATCCACGGGCGTATCCTCGGAGGCCCACACGGGATCCGGGGCCATCACGTCTCGCACCGTCTTGCCGCGCCGCGCGGCGAGGTCCATGAAACTCACCATGCCGACCATCTGATCGGCTTCGTCGACAACCGGGGCCCGGTGGATGCGGTAGCGCAGCAGCAGGTCCGCCGCTTCGGTCACCAGCATTTCAGGCGCAACCGCCACGACATCTTTGCTCATGATCTCCCTGGCTTCCATCGCCCATCACTCCTCTGGATCGGCGTGGTCGAATCCCTACACACCTAGCGTAGTGTACCCGCGAGCAAAGCGGGATCAGGCGCAGGCTCGATTTCTTCCTAGCGAACAATCAGGACGGGAGCGTGCGCCCCATGCAGGACCCGTTCGCTCACGCTCCCGAGGATCAGTCCACCGATCTGCCCAAGGCCGCGACTCCCCATGACGATGAGATCCGCTTTGTGTTCCTTGGCCGCCTTGATAATCTCGCCTGCGGGGTCTCCTTCACGGTAAACACGACTTACGCGAGCGTCAACGCCGGCGAACGCCTTCCCACTCTCGCCAAGAATCGCCTCGCCGGCCTGCCGCATCCCCTCTTCCAGTGCCCCAAGATCGACGTACACCTCGCCGGGACTGCCCATCGCGATCGTGGGGATATGACCCACGTTGACAAGGACCACTTCCGCCTCCCGCAGCTCACGGACAAGGCGCGCCGTCAATTTCGCCGCTCCGATCGCGTGCGGCGAACCATCGGTCGCTACGAGAATCCGCATCATCTCCGCAACTACCTCCTCCCTCTTCCCCATGAGGACGCAGTCCAATCCTACCGGTAACGTGGCTTGCTCCGGCATCGGGCGGCCAGCCGATCTTCCGTTGCCAGCGACATTGCATGGAAAGAATCGGGTGCCGGACGGATAGCCCCCCTCGCAGGCCGCCGATACACTGGGAGGGGATAGCGATCTCCTCCCGGAGGACTGCGTGTGATGACCGACTTCGAGGGGCTCTCTGGGCTGCTGAACAGCGACCGTCGGGACGTGCTGTCCGTCGCTCTGGACCTCGATCCGACCAAGCCGGAGCATCAGAGTCCCCATCCCGCGTACCGGACCTGGCTGCGCGAGGCGTTTCAGCGGGTGCTAGAGACGGTGCCCAAGCCGGCCAGAGCTGAAATCCGCAAGGCGGCACGCCGCGCGCTGGCACGCGTGCAGAACGGTCCGGCAGGGGGGCGCGGCTTGATGCTGCTGGCGGGGCGAGACCTGTGGCGTGAGTTTGTCCTCCCCGACTCGCTTCCGAACCGCGTCCACTATGGCCGGCCTGATCTTCTCCCACTACTCTGGGCGGCCCGCATGTACAAGCCGTGGGCTACCGTGCTTGTGGATCGCACGCACGCGAAGATCGCCGTCGCGTTCCTTGAGAAGACGATCGTCGTCCATGAAAAGTCCCTGACCCTGGACACGGGCCACTGGCGCTTCAAGGCCGGACGGCCACGGACCGCGACGAAGGCGTCCGGCGTCGCCGCCTCCCGGGGCGTGGAACGCGACTCGTTCACGGCGCGTGTTGACGACCACGTGTACAGGTTCTGGCAGAGCATCGCGCGGGCCGCTGCGAGGACGCTGGCCGACCTCTCCATCGATCGGGTGATTATTGCCGGCCCGGAACGAGCGACAAACGCCGTGCGCGAGAGCCTGCCGGAGAAGGCACGGGCGATGGTTGTCGGCATCGTCACGCTCCCGCCTCATCCCACCATCGCCAATGTCCGTGAGCATACGCTTCCCGTGATCCTGGCCCACGCGCACCGGCGGGAGTCGCGCCTCCTGGCCGATGTGATGGATCGGGCAGCCGCGGCCGCTGGCGGCGTTCTGGGACGGAGCGCCACGCTGGAGACATTATTGCGCGGCGAGGTGATGACGCTCGTCGCCGAGCGCGACCTGGACGGATCTGTCTGGGAGTGCACGTCTTGCGCGTACGTGGCGGTCGCCGACGTGAACGTCTGCCCAAGCTGCGGTGCGCAGATGAGGGAGACCTCCCTCCGGCAGGTCGTGCCCTTCCTGGCGCACCACCACGGGGCCGCGCTCGAGGTGGTCGGCCCCGCCGGACGCCCATCGTTGCCGGAGGGACTCGGAGGACTGCTCCGGTACACGCCTCGCTTGGAATCTGCGAAGGCCTCTCCGAGCGCGCTCGCGGACCGTCCCGTATGATCGTTCGATGCGGCCCACATCCCCGCGATCAGGTAGATACCCGAGCGGGAATCGAGCGGGGGTCCGATGGCCGCACCTTCGCCGCCAGATTATCCTGGACGCAGCGATACGGAAGGGGGTGCGGCGGTGGAAACGATGCCTCCCGGCGCGCTGCTCGTGCCGACGGACATGTCTGATGCCTCGCTTCCCGCCGCAGCCTATGCCGCCGACCTTGCCCGTCGAGCCGGCGGGAGGCTTGTACTTCTCCATGTGGTCTTCCCCAAGGAGATCGAAGAAGGGGTCGCCGATGGCCAGTACGTGGACCAGCAACTCAAGGAGGTCCAGGGGAGGCTGCACTGGTGGTTTACGACGTTCGTCCCCCCGGCGGCCCGGCAGGGCGTGAGCGTGGAAACGGTTGTGAGAGTCGGTCACCCGGAACACGAGATCCTTACCACGGCTCGGGCGATTCAGGGCGGGACGATCGTGATGGCTACCCACGGCCGCACAGGGCTGCCGCGGGCCGTCCTCGGGAGCGTCGCCGAGGCCGTGCTGCGGCATGCGCCGTGCCCTGTTCTTACGATTCCCCCCACGGCGTTACAGAATTCCAAACATGCCGGCGGAGTGCCGGCGGAGAGGGAGGCCGTATGATGCGCGCGCGCGAGCTAATGAGCACCCCAGTTGTCCGTGTGGCCCCGGAGGCCACCCTGAAGGAGGTGGCCGAGCGCATGGTCGCCCACCGGGTGAGCGGCGTACCGGTCGTCGACCATTTCGGCGAACTCGTAGGCATTATCTCGGAGTCGGATCTTGTCTCGAAACTCGAATACGAGGAGACCGGGCAGGGCTTGGTGGGATTCCTCGACCATCTCGCTCACGCAGTGGGAGCGGACCGCAAACTCCACGCCAGGACCGCAGCAGAGCTGATGACATCCGGGGTCGTCACCGCTGCGCCGGACGCGTCCGTGCGCGAGCTGATCCACCTGATGACGAGCCACGGCGTCAACCGAGTCCCGATCGTCGAGGGCGGCCGGGTGATCGGCATCGTCACGCGGGCCGACATCCTCCGGACTCTGGTCCGATCCGACACGGCGATCGCGGAGGACGTGCGGTGGCGCTTGATCCACGATCTGTGGATCGACCCGACGGGGCTCGTGATCAGCACTCGAGACGGGATCGTGACGATCGCCGGCGAGGTGCCGACGCGCTCCGAGGCGGAGCTGGTCAAACACTGGACAGCGGCCACGGAAGGCGTGGTCGATGTCGACGCGCGGGGTCTCCGCTACCGGACCGACGACCGGCGCGTGAAGTTGCCCGCAGGGCGCGGGTGGCCAGATCGATCATGACGCCGATGGACCATTATGAGGCGCTGACGGCGCTCGGTCAGTATCTGGCCGAGGTCAGGAGCATCCCGTTGCTTTCGAAGGAAGAGGAGGATCGGCTGGCGGTCCGGGCGGTTGCCGGCGATCGGGACGCCCGCAGCTCGATCGTGGAACATCACTTGCCGCTCGTCGTGGGCATTGCGCGCCGGTACGCTGGGTGGGGGGTGCTCTTAGAGGACCTAGTCCAGGAGGGCAACCTCGGGCTCCTCCGCGCGGCCGAGCGGTTTGACTCGGGCCACGGGGTCCGCTTTGCGACGTACGCGACCTGGTGGATTCGCCACTATATCTCCCGGGCCGTGTTCAGGCTCGCCCACGCCATTCGTATTCCGAGGTCCATCCGGTTGGACCTGCGTCGGCTGGGCGTGGTGTCAACCACGCTCGAGCGTCAGATGAGGCGCCGACCCAAAGACACGGAACTGGCTGCCGCGCTAGGGCGACCGGCGGCGCGGATCCGGTTTTTGCGGTCCATCCCTGACGAACCGCTCTCCCTGGAGCATCCGGGAGACGGCGGATCCTCGCTCGCGGCTTTGCTGTCGATGTCCCCGGACTCGACCTCCGAGGATGTGGCCGAGGTCGACGAGGTCGTCGAGGGGTTGCCGCCCCGCCTCCAAGAGATCGTGCGTCTGCGATTTGGGCTCCAGGATGGCCGCCCCCTGACGCTTCGGGAAGTGGGCGGCCGGCTCCACATCAGCCGCGAGCGCGTGCGGCAGCTTGAACGGCAAGCGCTGAAGAGGATTCGTGAGCACCGGGTCGCTTAAGCCCCGTGGGCGACGGAGGTGAGGGAAGTGAAGAGGACGTTACGCTCGGCGGCCATCAAGACGATTCTGGCGCCCACGGATCTCTCCCTCGGGTCGCTGTCCGGCGTCATCAAGGCGGCGGAGCTGGCTCACGGCTTTCAAGCGAATCTGATCCTGATGACGGCGGTCCCGAAGCCGCGGGCGACTGCTGAGCAACACGGTCGGTATCTCGACCAGACGGCGGGAACCGTTCGGATGCAGCTTGCGTCCTGGTTCGCCCGACAGGTGCCGGCCGCGATGCGGCAGGGTCTATCCGTGAGGTTCCTCGCCGTCATCGGAACCCCCGTCGACATGATTCTGCAGGTGACCAACACCGAAGGGGTCGACCTCATCGTGATGGCGATCCGCGGCCGATCCGGCCTGCGACGGCTACTCTATGGGAGCGTCGCGGAAGGGGTTGCCCGGGTCTCCCCGAGCCCCGTCCTGACGATCCGAACCGATGGCACCCCAGCACGGACGGTAGCGGTCGCCTAGGCCGCCACGGATTCCGCGGAGGAGTTCTATGGCCAGATCCGAATGGAACGCGAGGGTGAACGGCATGCCATCGAACAAGACCGGAAAGATTCGGGTACTCCTCGCGGACGATCACGCGATCGTCCGCGAAGGCGTCAAAAGAATCTTGACGGCCGAGCCGGACCTCGAGGTCGTGGGAGAGGCGGAGGATGGCCTTCAGGCCGTCGAGCAGGCGAAGAAGTTGAAGCCAGATGTCGCGGTGCTCGACATCAGCATGCCGGGGATCAACGGCATCGAGGCCACGAAGCAGATCAAAGCCGCCCTCCCCGACACCCACACGCTCGCGCTGACGATGCATTCGGACGACTCATACGTGTTCCAGTTGCTCAAGGCCGGTGCCTCCGGGTACGTCCTGAAGCGAGCGGCGGCGACGGATCTCGTCCAGGCGATCCGGGCCGCCCGGCGCGGGGAAGCGTTCCTGTATCCCTCCGTGGCGAAAGCCGTCGTGGCGGATTACCTCAAGCGCGTGGAGGCCGGCGAAGGACGCGAGACCTACGACGGCCTCACCGAACGGGAAAAGGAGATCCTCACCCTCGTCGCCGAGGGCGCGACCAACCAGGACATCGCCCAGAAACTGTACATCAGCGTGAAAACGGTCCAGACGCACCGGGCCCACATCATGGAGAAGCTAAACCTGCACGACCGCACCATGCTCGTCAGGTACGCGATTCGAAAGGGCCTCATCGAACCGTAACCCTTCTGTCGGTCCGGTACCCACCCCGCCGCGATTCTGATGACCCGGGACCGCTCCGGCCAGGATCTTGCCCCTGCTGGAATCGGTTGACGACCCGATGGGCATTCGTCTTGGCGACGGATATCTGGGTAGTCCTATCCGCCGCCATACTCGAAAGGGAGAGCGTAGACGGCGAACCGACGGCGAGAGCCGACAGGCTCCACGAGACGGATAGGAGGTACGATGATGAAACGGGCGATCGCAAAGGAAATCATGAGCAGTCCGGTGATCACCGTGAGCCCTGATACCCCGTTTCGAAATATTGTGGCGATCATGCTGGAGCACGGGATCAGCGGCCTGCCGGTCGTGGACGAGGACGGCCGCCTCCTCGGAATCGTGACCGAGGCCGACCTCCTCCTCAAGGAAGAAGAACCCCACGCCCAGCCCGCGCTGATCCCCTGGCACGGGTCGTCGCTGCGGCTGGAGCGGATCCTTGACCGCCACCGAAAGGCCGAGGGGACGACGGCGGGAGTGCTAATGACCGAGAACGTCGTCGCGGCGACCGAGGACGCCACCGCGCACCACCTCGCGCACCTGATGCTCGCCCAGGATGTGAACAGGATCCCGATCGTGCGGGATGGCCGCGTCGTAGGAATCGTCACGCGGGCGGATATTCTGAAGGTGTTCACCCGTGGCGACCAGGCGCTCCTCGAGGCCGTGCGCGAGGTGCTGGCCCGCGACCTGTGGATCGATCCCAAGGATCTGTCCATCACCTGCCTGAACGGCGTCGTCACCGTATCGGGAGAGGTGGATCGCCGCACCGATCGTGATCTCTTCATCCGCTGGGTCAAGTCGATCGACGGCGTGGTCGGCGTGAACGCCGACCAGCTCGACTTCCGTATCGACGATCTGGCCCTGGGGAAGGTGATCAGGTGAGATCCGCCTGAGCCTCAGGCTCTCCGATGATACCTGAGGTTCGCGGTGCAACACCCCGGGCGCCCGCGGCCGGCGTGATGTCCGGCGTTCCGGCCTACGTCGAGGCGGCGCTGCCTCGCGCCCCTGCGACGAAGGACCACCGCCGCCTGAATCTTGCCCTGGACCGGGCGCCCCAGGGCCCCGGCGTGGTGGATCTCATCCTCGACCTTGAGGGGGGCCGGCTGCGGGTCGGCTACGATCCCCAGGCGCTGTCGCGGGAAGACGCGCACCGGCTCGCGGCGCACCTGGCTGCGCGGCTTCTCGATGTTAACACGATCGCCCGCTCCGAGATGCGCGTGGAACACCTCCTACCCTGCTCGACCTGCCCGCTGACGCTAGAGTGCGCCCTCCGGCGCCTCCCGGGCGTGCTGGGCGTCACCGTCCGGTACGCGTCCGGTCAGGTCACCGTCGATTATGACCCGCAGACGGCCACTGAGGCCCAGATCCGGCGGCGTCTCAGCGATCTCGGGGTGCCCGTCCGCCCGACCGGCGGGGATCAAGCCGCCTCGTGGTGGGCGAGACACGAGCTCGCCCTGCTCGCTGGAGGCGCATTCCTCGCCCTCATCGTAGGAGCGGTCCTTGAACATCTACTGAAGGCAGGTCCGTGGGCCATCGCAGCCTACGTCGCAGCCTACCTCGCCGGAGGCTGGCGCGCGACCCGCACCGCGAGCGCGGCGATTCGGGGTGGCGCTCTGGACATCAACGTCCTGATGCTCGGTTCTGCCGCGGGAGCCGCGACGATCGGCTATTGGGAGGAAGGTGCGATCCTCTTGTGCCTGTTCTCGTTGAGCACCACGCTCGAGGCGTACGCGATGGAGCGCACCAGGCGGGCGATCCGGGCGCTTATGGCGCTGCGTCCGGACGACGCCGTTCTGCTGCGGGACGGCCGAGAGGTCCACGTTCCGGTGGACGCCCTCGAGGTCGGTGACGTGATCGCGGTGAAGCCCGGGGCTCGGATTCCCATCGATGGGACCATCCTTGCGGGAACGACGTCGATCGATCAATCCGCCCTCACGGGGGAGTCGATCCCTGTGGGACGGGTGGTGGGCGATCCGGTGTTCGCAGGGACCATTAACATCACAGGCGCGCTCGAGGTCCGGGTCGCCACGCTCCCCCAAGAGACGACGCTGGCGAAGATCATCGCCCTCGTCGAGGAGGCGCAGGGACAAAAGGCGACGACCCAGCAGCGGATCGACCAGCTGCAGCAGGGTTACGCCATCGCGGTGCTGGCGGCATCGGCGGCGCTGGCCACCCTTCCCACCCTGATCTTTCACCGCCCGTTCGTGGCGATGTTCTATCGGGCCATGACCCTGCTCGTCGTGGCCTCACCGTGCGCGCTGGTCGTTGGCACGCCTGCGACGGTCCTGGCTGCGATCACCAATGGCGCCCGGCGGGGGATCCTGTTCAAGGGCGGGGTGCACCTCGAGCGGATGGGGCGCGTCAAGGTCGTTGCGTTCGACAAGACCGGAACACTCACCCTAGGGCGCCCCCGCGTCACGGACGTCATCCCGGCCCATGGGATCACATCCGAGGAGCTCCTCCGGCTGGCTGCCGCCCTCGAGCAGAGGTCGGAGCATCCGTTGGGCTCTGCGATCGTCGAAGCCGCTCGGGCGACACGTGCGCCGCTCCCGGAGCCCAAGGCGTTCGAGGCTGTCACGGGCAAAGGCATTCGGGGCGCGGTGGGCGGCCAGTCGATCGTGATCGGGACCGCAGGCCTCCTCGCAGAGCACGGCATCGTGCTCCCGGAGCCGCTGGTGGATGCTGCCGAACGTCTCCCCGCAGGCGGAAAGACGACGGTGTTCGTCGCGTCATCTCGCGCGCTCGGCGCGATCGGCATCGCGGACCCTCTTCGGCCGGAGGCTCCCGAGGCGTGCGCGGCCCTGCGCAGCCTGGGGATCCGCCGTTTGGTCGTGCTGACCGGCGATCATGCAGCGGTGGGCAACGCCGTCGGAGCACAGGTCGGGGCAGACGATGTCCGCGCCGAGACGCTGCCGCACGAGAAGGCCGAGACAATCCACGCGTTGCGGCGGGAGTTCGGCGAGGTCGCCATGGTGGGCGACGGGATCAACGACGCCCCGGCGCTCGCCGCCGCGACGGTGGGAATCGCCATGGGCGCCGCGGGAACGGATGTGGCGCTCGAGACGGCAGACATCGTCCTGATGTCGAGTGACCTGAAGCAGGTGGCCTATGCCGTCGCCCTCAGCCGGAGGACCAGGCAGGTGATCCGCCAGAACCTGATCTTCGCGCTTGGCGTGATCGTTACGCTCGTCACCGCGACCCTCCTCGGACATCTTCGGCTTCCGCTTGCCGTTGTCGGGCACGAAGGGAGCACCGTGCTCGTGGTCCTCAACGGACTCCGCCTCCTGGCGGCAGTCCCAACCATATCCCAGGGATCATCCGCGAGCGACCTCCGGGCCCCCGTGTCAGGGCTTCCGAGGGTCCAAGGAGAATGAGATCCCGGCGGGCCTCGCCAAGCAAGGAGCCTGGAACCCAGGCACGCGTAAGGGGGCAGGGGGAATCCCCAGCCATGGATGACGTACACGCCGCATACCCTTCGCATCGGGCCACTGACGTGGTCCTGCGGGACGGATCAACGGTGCACGTCCGGCCAATCCGGCTGGACGACGAGCCTCGCCTGCTGGCTTTCCTCCGCTCGCTGTCCGAACAGTCGCGGGTTTTCAGGTTTTTCTCCCCAGCCTCCGATACCGTGCTCGCCCAGATGGCCAGGCGAGAGGCGCGGGTCGATTACGCGCGTCGATACGGGGTGGTGGCGACGAAGGGATCCGAGGACCAGATCGTCGGCCACGCCCTGTATGCCGCCATCAACGATGCCGATGCCGAAGTGGCGTTTGCCGTGGCCGACCAGTACCAGGGCCGGGGACTCGGGACGATCCTCCTGGGGCATCTGGCGGAAGTCGCAGCGATCCACGGGATCCAGGAGTTCACGGCCTTTGTCATGCACGAGAACCGCCAGATGCTAACGGTGTTCCGAGAGTCGGGCTTCCCCACCGACGTCAAGTTCGACACGGGAGAGTTGACCGTCACCTTCCCCACGTCGTTGACGGCGGATGCGCTCGAGCGGTTTGACCGGCGAGATCAGGTGGCTGCGGTGAACGCCCTCACGCTGTTCTTCGCGCCGCGGGCCGTCGCCGTGATCGGGGCGTCGCGCCGCCGCGGAACGATCGGCGGCGAGCTCTTCCATAACCTGCTCAATTACGAGTTCGCCGGCCCCGTCTACCCGGTCAATCCGCAGGCTGCGGTCGTGCAGAGCGTCCCAGCGTACGCCAGCATCGAGGCGATTCCCGGTCCAGTGGATCTGGCCGTCCTGGCTGTCCGGGCCCCCGAGGTTGTCAGCGAGGCGGAGCGATGCGCGCGGAAAGGCGTCCGCGCGCTTGTGGTGATCTCGGCGGGGTTCGCCGAGATAGGACCAGAGGGGCTGGCGCGCCAGGCGGAACTCATCAGGATCTGCCGGGCGTCGGGCATGCGCCTGATCGGGCCGAACTGCATGGGGCTCGTCAATACCGATCCCGGGGTCCGTCTCAACGCCACCTTCGCGCCTCAAACACCGCCGGCCGGTCGCGTCGGGTTCTCGTCGCAAAGCGGGGCCCTGGGCCTCGCGATCATCGAGTACGCAAACTCGCTAGGACTCGGACTCTCGACGTTCGTCTCCGTCGGCAACAAAGCCGACATCTCCGGCAACGACCTCATCAATTATTGGGAGTCCGACCCGCGGACCGATGTCATCTTGTTGTATCTGGAATCGTTCGGCAACCCACGGAAGTTTTCTCGAATCGCCCGCCGGGTTGCCCGGACCAAGCCCATCATTGCCGTGAAGAGCGGGCGGTCCCCTGCTGGGGCTCGAGCAACCTCGTCCCACACGGGCGCGCTGCTGGCCGCCTCCGACGTCACGGTGGACGCGCTATTTCGGCAGTCCGGCGTCATCCGGACGGATACGCTCGAGGAGCTGTTCGACGTCGCCTCGCTCCTCGCGAGTCAGCCGCCCCCGAAGGGCCGCCGGGTCGGCATTAT
>DASSXJ010000125.1 GCA_035703895.1 bacterium
AGCCTGAAGGCGGTCGTGCTGGCCGCCCAGGCCATTCGGGCCGGCGACGGCAATTTGCTCGTGGTGGGCGGCGTGGAAAGCATGAGTCGAACGCCGCACCTCGTCGACGGCCGCATGAACCAATTGCGCTTCGGCAACACCCAACTCAGAGACGCCTTGCTCGTCGATGGATTGTGGTGCGCATTTGAGAACTGGGCGATGGGCAGCGCAGCCGAGTTCATCGCCGATGAATACCAAGTGACGCGCGAAGCGATGGACCGCTACGCGCTGGCGAGTCACCAGAAAGCGGTTGCCGCGATCGACGGCGGCAAGTTTGAGGCGGAAATCGTGCCGGTGGCCGTCACGGGGCGTTCCGGGGAGACGACGGTCACCCACGACGAAGCGCCCCGCCGCGATACGTCGCTGGACGCACTGCGCAGGCTCCGCCCCGCCTTCAAATCCGGCGGCCGGGTGACGGCGGGCAACGCCCCGGGCCTGAACGACGCGGCCGCGGCCCTGGTCATCGCCAGCCAGGCAACGGCACAGGCCATTGGCGCCCGGCCCCTGGCCCGTATCGCCGGGTATGCGCAGGCAGCCGTTGAGCCCAAATACATCTTCGACGCTCCCGCCAAAGCCATTCCGCGTCTGCTCAAGAAGCTGGGGTGGACACTTGACGATGTCGATCTGCTGGAGGTGAACGAAGCCTTTGCGGCTCAGATCTTGGGAAACGGGTACGCGCTCGCCGACGAGGGCTGGAACTGGGAGAAGGTCAACGTGAACGGGGGCGCCATTGCGTTGGGTCACCCGCTCGGCGCCACCGGTGCGCGCATCTTGACGACGTTGTTATACGCGCTCAAGGATCGTGGCCTGCGGCGCGGCATCGCGTGTCTCTGCTTAGGCGGTGGGGAGGCCGTGGCCGTCGCCGTCGAAATGGCCACGTGAGCGGACCATGGAGAGGAACCTCAATCTCCTGATCATCGGAGCCGGCCCGTACGGCCTGGCGATGGCGGCGTACGCCGGGCATCTCGGCATCGATCACGTGATCGTCGGGAAGCCGATGGAATTCTGGAAGGCCAACATGCCCGAGGGCATGTACCTGCGCTCAACCAGTGATTGGTCGCTGGACCCGGTGGGGGTCCATTCGCTTGAGAACTATCTGGCGATGCAAGGGGCGACTCCCGGCGATGCCGAGCCCCTCTCCCTCCAATTCTACTTGGCCTATGCGCAGTGGTTTCTGGAACAGAAGCGAATCGACGCGATACCCACCCTGATCCGACGGCTCGACTGGTCGGGCGGGGCGGATCGCCAGATTCACGCGACGCTGGACGATGGCCGGGTCATCCGCGCGAGACACGTCGTGATTGCCGTGGGCTTCAAGTACTTCAAGTACCTGCCCCCGGAGATGGTCGAACGCGTCCCCGAGGGGCGCTATTCGCATACCTGTGATCGTATCGATTTCCGGGATCTACGAGGGAAGCGCTGCCTCGTCGTGGGAGGACGGCAGAGCGCATTCGAATGGACGGCCTTGCTCAACGAAGCGGGCGCGGCCGCCGTTCACGTTTCTCACCGGCATGATACCCCCTCGTTCAAGGCGGCCGACTGGTCTTGGGTCAATCCCCTGGTGGATGCAATGGTGGAGAATCCGGCCTGGTTCCGTAGGCTCTCACCGGAGGAAAAGGAGGCGGTCGGCCAGCGGCTTTGGGCGGAAGGGCGCTTGAAAGTTGAGCCTTGGCTAGAGCCGCGGGTGATGAAAGACGCTGTCACGTTGTGGCCAAAGACACAACTCGTGGCCGCCGGGTTGCTGCCCAGCGGAGAGCTGGTGGTGAAGTTGGACAACGGCAAGACGCTCACCATCGACCACGTCATCCTGGCGACGGGGTACAAAGTAGCAATAGGCCGGGTGCCATTCCTGGCACAGGGGAATCTCCTGGCCACCCTGGCCACCCAGAATGGCTTTCCCATCTTGGATGAGCATTTCCAGACCAATATCCCGGGGCTGTTCATCACCAGCATGCCGGCCTCCCAGGATTTTGGACCATTCTTCGCGTTTACCGTGTCTGTGCGCACCTCGGCAAAGCTCATTGGACAGGCCATCGTGCGCCGCCAAGCGTGACCATGGCGCCCCGGGAACCGATCGCGGGCCCCGACGAAGGGACCCTCTTGTGGGAACCGACCGAACGCCAGCGGGCGCGTGCCAACGTTACCCGGTACCTGGGCTGGCTCAAGACCACCAAGGGGCTGGCGTTCGCCTCCTACGAGGAGCTCTGGCGATGGTCGGTCACCGACGTGGAGACATTTTGGGCCACGATGCTGGAGTTCTTTCAAGTCATCGCCCCGCGGCGGGAGTCCCGGGTGCTCGCGGACCGGCGAGTCATGGGTGCGCGGTGGTTCCCGGGAGTTGAGCTGAACTATGCCGAGCACGCCCTGCGCCGCAGAGACGCCCACCCGGCCGTGGTCTTTCGCTCCGAGGGGCGTCCGCTCAGCACACTGACCTTCGGCGACCTCTACCGGCAGACGGCCGTTGTGGCATCCGCGCTCAAGGAGTTGGGCGTGCGCCGGGGCGACCGGATCGTCGCCTATATGCCCAACATTCCGGAGACCCTGATCGCCTTCCTGGCGACGGCCAGCCTAGGCGCGATCTGGTCGAGTTGCCCTCCCGAGTTCGGCACGCGAAGTGTGTTGGACCGTTTTCAGCAGATCGAGCCTCG
>DASSXJ010000126.1 GCA_035703895.1 bacterium
AACCCCGCCAGGTCCGGAAGGAAGCAACGGTACGTAAGGCGTCTCGTGTGCCGCGGGGGCACCTGGTCGGAGCCGGCTACGCGGGGACCGTCTGGAGGATGTTGTCGACGGCGGGTGCACGGCCGGAAGACTCTTCAGGGAGACGGGATCGGCGACAGGTAAAACAGCACGAGCGCAGCCAGGTTGTTAATCGCGTGCGCGATCATGCCCGGCACCAGCGACCCGGTGTACTCATACAGGTACGCCAGGATCATTCCCAGGATGACGATCGGCAGCAGGGTAACGAGCGACAAGTGCGCGGCGGCGAAGAACGCGGCGCTTGCCAGGACGGCGGCGTGGCGTCCAAGTTTGCGGCGAAAGGCGCCATAGGTTAGCCCACGAAAAAAGATCTCCTCCCCGATTGGAACCACGATGGCGACGAGGACCGCGAGCATCACCACGTCCGCCGGCGCGCGGAACTCGCGCAATAGACGAAACACCGGGGTATGGGCTTCCTGCTGAGTCACCAACTCGGTGGCAGCCTGCCGCCCGATGAACAGGCCGGCGGCGAAGATCGTGAGGGTCTGCCCGAGAAAGTTGCCTCCGAGGGCCGCGGCCGCTGCGAGCGCCGCCGCGGCGAGGCGGCGCCGCCATGCTCCTCCGGCCAGCCCGAGGCTGGTCCGCGGGAGCCGGTACTTGATAAGGGCGATGTAGAGGGACGCGCCGGCGAAGATGGCGTTCTGGACCACGGTGAGCGTCACGATGAACCCCAGCGACGACAGCAGTCCGAGGTGGAGGGCAAGCGTGTCCAGCGCCAACGAGAACGGCAGGATCGCTAGGACGAAGAACAACGGCAGCGCCACGACTTCTGCGAACCCCCACGTCGGTGCGCGGGAAGGTCGCACGACCAAATACACCGACGCCGCCAGCCCCGCTGTGGCGAGCGTGACGAGCGTCCACGCCACGGCGGACGGCCGCCGGAGGCGCGCGGCGGCATCGAAGCCGACGAGGCCGGCTGCGAGGACCGCCTCGAACAGGACGAGCCATGCCAGCGTGGTCACGCGCGCGGCACCTCCAGGAGTGCCGGTATGGTTCGGCGAATATGATCGAGACCCTGCGTGAGGTGACCTCGGTGTCGCATCTCTCCTTGTACCGAAAGTGGCGTCCCCAGGTCTTTGATGACGTGATCGGGCAGGCCCGCGTCACGCAGACGCTGCGGAACGCCATCGCCGGGGGGCGGTTCGTGCACGCGTATCTGTTCTGCGGCCATCGCGGGACCGGGAAGACGACGACCGCGCGCATTCTCGCGAAAGCGCTGAACTGCGAGCACGGCCCGACGCCGACCCCGTGCAACGTTTGCGCGATCTGCCGCGCGATCAGCGCGGGCGTCTCCCTGGACGTCATCGAGATCGACGCGGCGAGCAACCGCGGGATCGACGAGATTCGCGACCTTCGCGAGAAGGTCAAGCTCGTCCCCGTCGAGGGCCGGTACAAGGTCTACATCATCGACGAAGCGCACATGCTCACGATGGAGGCGGCGAACGCCCTGCTCAAGACCCTCGAGGAACCGCCGCCGCACGCGGTGTTCGTCTTGGTGACCACCGAGCCGCACCGGCTGCCGGCGACCATCACGTCCCGCACCCAGCGGTTCGATTTCAAGCGCATTCCCCAGTCCGCGATCGTGGATCGCCTGCGCGCGATCGCCGGAAGCGAGCAGGTGGCTGTGGACGACGCGGCGCTGCACCTCATCGCTCGGGCCGCCGATGGCGCGCTGCGGGATGCGGAGAGCATGCTCGACCAGTTGAGCGCGTTCTGTCAGGGGCGGATCGCCAAGGCGGATGTGCTGACGGTGCTGGGGCTGATCGAGGAGGAGGTGGCCGAGCACGTTGCCGACGCGGTGATCGCGGGGGATGCGGCGGCGTGCCTCTCGATCGCCGACCGCGTGATCGCGGAGGGACGGGACGTCCGGCAGATCCTGCGCAGTCTCATGGAACATTTCCGCGACCTCCTCGTGGTGTCGGTCGTCCAGGACCCCCGGGATATCGTCGAGACGAGCGACGCCCGCCTCGAGGTCTTGCGCGCGCAGAGTGCGCGGTTCTCGCCGGGGGCCCTGCTCCAGAAGATTCGGATTCTTACTGCGGCGGAGGCGGAGGCCCGGTTCGCGACGCAGCCGCGGGTGCTCCTGGAAATGGCCCTGCTGAAGGTGTGCCGGCCTGAACTGGACCCGTCCATCGAGGGACTGGCCGCGCGCGTCGCGGCGCTCGAACGTCAGGCCGACGGCGCGCCCCCACCCCCGGCGGCCGGCACGCCGAGCGTGGCCCCCGCCGCGCCGGCAAAGCCTGCTTCCCGCCGCGGTCCCCGCGATCGGGCAGCCCAGAGTGAGGGGGCGATCGCGGACGCTGCGTTGCCGTCCGGCGCCGCGCCGTCTACGGAGGGCGAGGCCGCCGCCTCCGAGGTCGGGATCGATCGTGTCCGGGCCCGTTGGGGGCGCTTTATGGACGAGGTGAAGCAACGCAGCCGCCCCGTCTACGCGTTCCTGTTGGAGGCCGCCCCCCAGTCGGTCGAAGGGACGCGCCTCGTGCTTGCCGTGCGGCATAAGTTCCATCTAGAAAACCTTCAGGAGCACAAACACCGGCAGATCGTCGAGGACCTCCTCGACGCCGTGATGGGTACCCGGCTCCGACTCGGGCTGGTGCTGGGCGAGGGCGACGCTCCCCTCGGCGCTCCCGCGTCCTCAGACACTCCGGCCGCCTCGGGGAGCCCGAGTACGCTCGTGGATGAGGCCGTGCGGCGGTTTGGCAACCCCGTGCAGGAGATCCGGCACCCCGAGTAAGCATTCCACAACGACACACCGGCTCGCGGCGCACGAAACGCCCGTCCGGGGCGGGAGCGATGGATGTTCAACATGCAGAAAATGCTCAAGCAGGTGCAAAAGCTCCAGGAGGAGATGGCTCGGGTCCAAGATGAGCTGTCGCGCGAGCGCATCGAGGCCAGCGCCGGCGGCGGTGTCGTCCGGGCCGTGGCGAGCGGGCAGGGGGATCTCGTCGAGATCGCGATCGACCCGAGCGTGGTGGACCCGTCCGACGTGGCGATGCTGCAGGATCTCGTGCTGGCGGCGTGCGGCGAAGCGATCCGGAAGGCGCGGGACCACGCCGCCGAACGGATGAAGGCAGTGACCGGGGGCCTCCAGCTGCCTCCGGGTCTTCCCGGTCTGGGCGCGTGACGCCGGGATGTCTTCGTCCGCTCCATCGCTCGCCCGGTTGATCGAGGAACTCAGCAAGCTGCCGAGCGTTGGGCCGAAGACGGCGCAGCGCCTGGCGTACTACATGCTGTCGATGGCCTCTCAGGACGCCGAGGCGCTGGCCGAGGCGATCCTCGAGGCCCGGCGCCTGATCCGGCACTGCTCCGTGTGCGCGAACATCACCGAGGCGGATCCGTGCGAGTTATGCACGAACCCGCGGCGCGATCATTCGGTGATCTGCGTCGTGGAGACTCCCAGGGACGTGGCGGCGATGGAACGGACGAGGGAGTTCAAGGGTGTCTACCACGTCCTTCAGGGGGCGATCTCTCCCCTCGATGGCATCGGTCCCGACGACCTGCGGATCGCCGAGCTCTTGCGCCGCCTCGCGGACACCGAGGTGCGGGAGGTCATCGTCGCCACGAATCCGCGGGTCGAAGGCGAGGCAACGGCGCTGTACCTGTCCAAGGTGATCAAACCGCTGGGGATCAAGGTGACGCGGATCGCGCACGGCCTGCCCATGGGCGGCGACCTCGAGTACGCCGACGAGGTGACGCTGGCGCGGGCGCTGGAGGGCCGGCGCGAGCTATGAGGCGCCGCGACTGATGCGGTCCGCGATTGATCCGC
>DASSXJ010000127.1 GCA_035703895.1 bacterium
CGGGTCATCTGGGCGAGCCGGCAGATGATCTCTTCGAAGTCCTTGGGGGACACCATCATCAGGTCCGCCAGTTCGTCGACGATGATCACGATATACGCCAGCGGGCGGTCCGGGTGCTGTGCATTGAAGGCCTGGATGTTCCGGACGCCCTCGCCCGCGAACAGCGCATACCGGCTCTCCATCTCCTGGATCGCCCACCTGAGCTTGGCGGCGGCCTCGCGGGGGCCGGTCACCACGGGGCTCAGGAGATGGGGGATGCCGTTGTAGCTCGTCAGCTCCACCCGCTTCGGATCGATCATCAGGAACCGGACCGCTTCTGGCGTCGCGCGGAACAGGAGCGTGGCGATCATGGAGTTGAGCGCGACGCTCTTGCCGGCGCCTGTCGCGCCCGCGATGAGCAGGTGCGGCATGGCGACGAGGTCCGCGACGATCGGATGCCCCGCGATCCCCTTGCCGACCGATACGGTGAGCGGAGACGGCGCCTGCTGGAGTTCCGGGCTCATCAACATCTCGCGCAGATGGACCATGCCCGGCCGCTCGTTGGGCAACTCGACGCCGATCGCGGCCTTGCCCGGGATGGGCGCCTCGAGACGGACGC
Source organism: bacterium (assembly GCA_035703895.1). Lineage (NCBI taxonomy): Bacteria > bacterium. The sequence continues at coordinate 599 of DASSXJ010000127.1, forward strand.
TGCTGGCCGCGAGCGCAAGCGCGATGTCGTTCTGGAGGCTCGTAATCTTTTGCACCTTGACCCCTGGAGCGGGCTGGAGCTCGAAGCGGGTGACCACGGGGCCGGTCTCCCACCGGATCACTCTCGCCTCGACCCCGAAGCTGGCCAGCGCCCGCTCGAGGCTGCGCGCGACCTCTTGTGGGTCCACGCGGCCCGCCCGTGCCGAGCCGTTCGGATACGAGTCGAGCAGGGACAGCGGGGGCAGCGTATACCCCTGGCGCGTCGGGACGGGGAACTTCAAGAGCTCCTGCTCGATCAACGGTTTCTTGCGGCGGCGTCCTGTTCCAGCACCCCTCGAATCGTCCGAGGGGGAGACGTTCACCGCGGCCGGCGAGGTGATTTCCAGTTCGTCCGCTTGGTCCGCGGTTGGAGTGGCATCAGAGGCGAGATCGTGATACGCCGGCACGGGCGGCTCCGGGGCCGCGGCCGGAACCGCCGGGAGCGCGGATGGCTCCCACGATGACATCGCCGGCTCGGGAGCCCGCGTCAGCGCCGGTCTCGCGAGCACGGCGCGCGACAGATCCAAAGCGACCGCCCGGCCTCTCGCGGCGACGTGCTCCATGCCCCGCTGCACTGCTCCCGGGAGGACCTGAGCGCCCGCATAGAGCGCGGCGCCGGCGGCCGACGCCACGTCGCGCGTCCCCGCGGCGACGGGCGCGCCGATCTGCCGCCCGATCCGGCCCGCGGCGCGAAGAGCATCGGTTAGTGACCGGTTCGAGAGGAGCAGGACCGTCGCGATCCCGGCAAGCCCCGTGGCCAGCCACAACCCCGGTTCGCCGACCCACCGCCGGAGCGTCGCCACGGCAACCGCGCCGACGGCTCCCCCACCCAGACCCGCGTGGGCGGCGGCGAACTCCCGCCCCGCGGAATAGCGTAGGTGCAGCATCACCAGGGCGACGAGGTACCCGAGGAAGACGCCGTAGATCCGCACGCTTAACCGGAAAGACTCCCTGACGAAGAAGATGAGACCGAGGAAGAGACCCAGGATCGGGAGAGCCGGCAGGCCGCGGCCGACCGCGGCGCCGAGGCGCGCGGCAATGAACCGCGGCACCTGGCCGGTCTGCGGGGGAATCACGCTCACGCCGGCGAGCAAGGCGAGGGCGATGAGCACCGCGCCCACCACTTTCGCGGACCTGGATCGGGATGCTCTGCGTCTGGCCATGCTGCGGCCTCCTGTGCTGCGATGACTGATGCGTCGTCTGCTGCCTACAGTTCCACGAGCAACGGAAGGACCATCGGCTGCCGGTGTGTCTCTTCGAACAGATACCTGCTGAGCGTCTCCCGAATCGCTGAGCGAACTGCCCCCCATTCTGTCGTGCCTCGAGCGCGGCACTGCGCCATCGCCTCGCGAACCTGCTGCCGACACTGCTCGATCAGGTCTCCCGACTCCCGCACGTGGACGAAGCCGCGCGATACGATGTCCGGTTCCCGCAACAATTCTCCGGTTCGATGGTCGAGCACGACCAGCGCAATCAGCACGCCATCTTGCGCAAGATGGCGCCGGTCCCGCAGGACCACCGTGCCGACGCCGACGCCGAGCCCGTCGACCAAGACGTTCCCCGCCTCGATCGCGCCGACCTGGGCCATGTGCCCGGCCTGCACCTCGATCACAGAACCATTCTCCGCTACCAGGATCCGTTCCTTTGGAATCCCCACCGTGGTGGCAAGATGGCGGTTGAGCACGAGGTGACGATACTCTCCGTGCACCGGCAGGAAAAAGCGGGGGCGAAGCAGCGTCAGCATGAGTTTCAGTTCCTCCTGGCACGCGTGCCCGGAGACGTGCACCTCGGCGCCGTGGATCACCTCGGCGCCCTGCCGGTAGAGCTGATTGATCGTCCGCCCCACCATGCTCTCGTTGCCGGGAATGGGACTGGCCGAGAGCACGACCGTGTCCCCCGGGGTGATCGTGACCATCCGATGTGTCCCGGCCGCCATCCGCGTCAGGGCGGACAGCGGTTCCCCCTGGCTGCCGGTGGTCAGGATCGCGACCTGCCGCTGGGGCAGCCGGCCGATCTGCTCCAACGGCACAAGCGTCCCCCTCGGGATCTTGAGCGCGCCGAGATCCGAGGCGATCGTCACCGTATCGACCATGCTCCGGCCCGCGACCGCGACCTTGCGGCCGTGGTGCGCGGCGGTCGTGAAAACCTGCTGCAGGCGGTGGACGTTGCTGGCGAACGTCGTCACGAGCACGCGACCCCGGGAGCGCCCGAAGATGCCATCCAGCGCCGATCCGACGGTCCGTTCTGAGGGCGCGTACCCCGGCCGTTCCACGTTCGTTGAATCCATGAGGACGACGAGGACCCCGGCCTCCCCGATCTCGGCGAGGCGCGAGAAGTCCGTCGGCGCGTCGTCGATCGGCGTCTGGTCGAACTTGAAGTCGCCCGTACACACCACCGTGCCGGACGGCGTGCGCACCACGACCGCGCAGGCCTGGGGGATGCTGTGGTTGACGTGCACGAGCTCGACCTCGAAGGGTCCGACCCGGAAGG
>DASSXJ010000128.1 GCA_035703895.1 bacterium
GGGGACCTTGTCGACAAAGACAAACGGACCGGTTCCCACCGGGCGCAGCGCAAAATTGAGGCCCTCCTTCTGCGTAGCGGCCGGAGACAACATCATCCCGGCCCGATCGGTGAGGACATAGAGCAGCGGGCTGTACGGCCGTTCCAGGGTGAGCTGGACCGTGGCGGGGTCGACCGCGGTGACATTGGCGACCGGTGCGATCTCACTTCGCCGCGCCGAGGGGAACTTCGGGTCCCGCATCCTGTCGAAGTTGGCCTTGACGGCCTCCGCGTTGAACGGCGTCCCGTCGTGGAACTTCACCCCCTGGCGGAGCTTGAACGTCACGGTCTTACCGTCCGGGCTGATCGTCCACGACGCCGCCAGCATGGGCACGATCGCGAGATTCTCGTCGATGTCCACCAGCTTGTCGTAGAGGTTCTGGTACACTTGGCGGTCCACCGCCGAACCCGAGAGATGCGGGTCCATCGTGGGAGGGTCGAGGTCGAGCGCCGCCCGGAGCAGGCCCCCGATCTTTATGCCTTGAGCGGAGGCGGTCGCCAAGAGCCCGGCGACCGCAATGGCAGCAAGCACCAGGACGTGTGGCCTTCGCATCCCCCGACCTCCCCCTCTGTCCTCCGCGCGAGCCACGTGAACGCCGGCCCCGCACGACATAGGTTCGCCCCGATCCGCGAGGCATCCCTTTGTCACCGCTTCTCTGCTATGCTGTCGTCCAACGCCGTCATGCTCGGGAGGGACCATGGAGAACGCCCGCATCGGCATTGGCATCATCGGGATGGGGTTCATGGGACGGAGCTTCGCCCAACTCTGCACCCAGCTCGACGGCGCCCGCCTGGTCGGCGTATCGGACATCGTGGAATCCGCGGGCCGGGCGGGGGCTGAACGGTTCGGGGTGCCGGCGTATCGCGATTACGAAACGTTGATCGCCCGCCCGGACGTCCAGGCGATCGTCGTGGCCACGCCGGAGGATGCCCACGTGCAGCCCTGCGTGGCGGCCCTCGAGCGCGGCAAGGCCGTCTTGGTCGAAAAGCCGCTCGCCGATTCCGCCGCCGCGGCGATGAGGATCATCGCCGCGCAGCGCGGCAACGCCATCTTGATGGTCGGACACGTGCTCCGGTTCTCCACGCAGTACGCGATCACCAAGCACATCGTCGATGAGGGCCAGATCGGATCGGTGAGATACCTGCAGACCCGGCGCTTGGGTGGGAAGCATGCTCAGGAGCGCCTGAAGGGCCGGTGCTCGCTTCCCTTGTTTCTCGGCGTCCACGACTATGACATCGTCCGCTGGTTCGCCGGGAGCGAGCCCAGACGCGTGTACGCGGAGTCGCAGTGGGGCGTCCTCCAGACCCTGGGGTACGATGTCGAGGACACGAACTGGGCGCTCATTACCTTCGAGAATGGCGTGCTTGCGGCGTGCGAGACCGGGTGGATTCTCCCCGCCGGACATCCCACCCGATCCGACATGCGGTGTGCGGTCCAGGGGAGCGAGGGGCGTCTGGACGTGGATCTCCTGCACCGGGGGATCACCCTCGCCACAGCGGATCGAACAACGTATCCGGACACCGTCTTCATGCCGGTGGTGCAGCATGAACTACGGGCCGCGTTCGTCCACGAGATGCGGCACTTCCTCGCGTGCGTGCGCGACGGGAGGGAGCCGCTCATCACCCCCAACGATGCGCTCCTGGCGGTCCGGATCGCCGAGGCCGTGATCGAGTCGGCGAAGCGGCATCAGCCGGTCGAGATGTGATCGATTGTTAGGGCGAACTTCTCCGTAATCTCCGAGAACATTGTCATGCGCGGCGACCACAGGGGCCGGCGCGCCGCCGGATCTCGCCCGCGTCCTCTCAGCTCGAAAGATACAGGGAATGTTCACGCAGAATGGGCCTACGTCTTCGCCAAATCAGGCATTTACATAGTAGGCATCGATCACCCGGCGAGAAAACGGTCATCCGTTCGGATGATCTTTCGTCACGAAACTAGATCTACAGGCACTAGGTGACAGGAAGGAGCACGGACGTGACTCGAGAGGACTTCGCCGGTCTCTATGATGTCCAGTACCCGCGGGTCTTTCGCTATCTCCTGTGGCGGCTCCGGAAGAGGGACGCGGCAGAGGAGATCGCGGCGGAAGTGTTCGCGACCGCGCTCACTACCCTGCAAAAAGGCACTGAACCAAGGCAAATCGGCAGCTGGCTGATCGGGATCGCCGACCACCTCGCTACTCGGTCGTTCCGAAAGCGACGAACCGAGGATGCCGTCGTAGAGGCCGGCCCGGCGGGCGAACAGGACCCGGAGGAACTTGTGCTCGGCCGGATCGAGAGCGGCATGATCTGGCGCTGTGTCGATGCCCTGAGCCCGGAGCATCAGCAGGTCTTACTCCTGCGCGTGATTGCAGGGCTGAGTGCACGAGAGGTCGGCGGGCTCATGGGCAAGACCGAAGAGGCCGTGCGGAGCCTACAGCTTCGGGCGCTCCAGGCGCTCCGGGCGCTTTGGAAGGAGGCGGACGAAGGTGCCAAGCTTCGCGACTGAGCGACGTGATCCTGTAGGTGAGTCCCAGCTCGAAATTCTCCTTCGCGAGTTGCTGGACAAAGACACATCCGTACACCGCTCAGGCGTCGAAGCGCCTCGTGAGATCGCCGAGCTGCGGGATGCGGCACGGCGGCTTCGGGCGGCGAGTCAATGGATGCCGCTCCCCGAGGGACGGCTTGCGGTTCGACGCGCGCTCCTCGCGACCGCAGACCAGGCCCATCGGTATGCAGCCGCCGGTCGGGCGCCGTGGCGCCGAGCGGGACTCTGGCTCAGCATGGCAGCGGTGGCGGTAGTCGTCGTGGGGGCATTCGGCCTCGGGGCTGGGGCGCTCAATGCCCTCGTTCCCCCCACAAGTCCGGTCTATAGTCTCCGGCTCGTGCTGGACCAGGCACGCGGAGTATTTCTCCCCGGCCACCCCAATCCTGGCCAGTATGCGCTCGGCTACCAGTTCCCGGCGGTCGAGCTCCCAGCCGCGGGCGGAGTGACGAGGGCGGCGAACGGCAAGATTGGTGGGCTGCCCACCACGTTGACGCTCACCGCGGCAGAGACGTGCGGCACCGGAGGGCCATGTGGGCGATTCGTGGTATCGCTCGCGGGGCTCTCCACCCCGGCAAGCGCGAAGTTTGGAGAACTGAAAGGGACGTTTGCCTGCGCGCCGGGTGGGTGCACGCTCGCGCTGAATAAGGCCACTGGAGTGTTCGCCCAGGTGAGCGCTTCCCGTGTGCCCGTGAGCGCAGCGCGGGCAACCGAAGGACGGCTCACGGTCAACATGGCCTCCCGTGGGGATTGGGTGGCGGCGGTGGCGACGGCTGCGTACGCTCTCCAGACGGACGGGATGCTGCCGGAGGGAGTGACGACCTCGGATCTCGTGGGCAAGGCAGCCGCCGACGACCAGACCACCCGCGGCGGCGGTGGGCCCAACGGACGTGTCGAGAAGAACGCGCCAAATTCCGTGGCCGGCAAGGTCGCTAACGATGAGACCGGCACGGGCGGATCAGGGAGAACACCCATCTGGATGACCACGCCCACGCCCCGGGTGAGCACGCCTACCAGTACGGGCGTCGCAGGGGGTGCAACGTCCGGCGCCGGCGGCAAGACCAGTCCCAACGGCCAAGGCAGCGGATCCAACGGCAGCGGGGGCTCCCCCTCCAGTAACGGGAGCACCGTTGGCGGAGGGGCCACGATCAACGACGACGTCTCTACGGGCAATGGCGGGGTGGGCGTTGGCGTAGGTACGAGCGTCGATGCCGGCGCTTCTACCGGCAGTGGCGGGGTCAACGTTGGCGGGGGCGCGTCTGTCGATGCCGGCGCTTCTACCGGCAGCGGCGGGGTCAACGTTGGCGGGGGCGCGACCGTCGATGCCGGCGCTTCCACCGGCAGCGGCGGGGTGAACGTTGGCGGGGGCGCGAGCGTCAATGGCGGCGCTTCCACCAACAATGGTGGGGTCGGCGCTGGCGGAGGGGCCAACGTCAATGCCGGAGGCTCCGGCGGGAGCGGTGGGAGCGCCGCGGGTGGTGGAGCGAACGTCAATGCCGGCGGGGGCGGCGTCAACGTGAACGGCGGCGTCAACGTGAACGGCGGCGGCGTCAACGTGAACGGCGGCGTAGGTGGAACCAGCGGCGGCAGTGGCGGGGGCGGCGGTGGTGGTAGCAGTAGTGGCGCAGGGAACGGTAGCCACTAACGATGAGACGGTATCGTCCCGTCGCCGATCGTTCGCGCGAGGAGGGAAATCCTCCGCAGCACGCCGAGCACTTCCGCGAGCTGTTCGAGGACGCCGGCGACCTCGTGTACACGATCGATCTCGCTGGGAATTTCACGTCGATAAACCGAACGGGTGAAACCCTCACGGGGTACTCGCGGGAGGAGTTGATCGGATCGCACATCGGACGAGTCGTGGCCCCAGAGAGCCTCGCCGCCGTCTTGCGAATGATGGATCACATGGCCAAGGGCGTCAGCCCCGCGACCTACGAACTGGAGTTCATCACAAAGGACGGCCGCCGGATCCCCGTAGAGGTGGGCGCACGGCTCATCGCTCGAAACGGGCAGGCGGTTGGGGCGCACGGAATCGGCCGGGACATCAGCCTCAGGAAACAAACCGACCAGAAAGCCCAGCAGCGCGCCGCGCATCTCGAAGCGTTGAACGCGATCATCGCGGCGGCCGACGCCGCACCGGATCTCCCCTTGCTGTTGACGGTAGCCATCGATCACATCCTCAAGGCGCTGGAGCTGGGTGTGGGTGGGATCTGGGCGGGAGACCATTACGTCGTCCGCGGCCTGTCTCCCGAGATCGGTGGGGTCATCGTGGAGGCCGCACAGCAGGCCGGCCAGAAGGCCTCCCCTCTCACCGTGGCGGACTGGCACAGCGGACCTCAAGATGGATCGAACCCGCTGGCCGAGCGGTGGATGCACATTGGTGTTCGGGCGTCCATCACCGTACCCATATTCGCCGAAGGTCGGTGTATCGGCGCGCTCTCCGTGGCCTCGGCGTACCCCCGGTCGTGGACGTGGGAAGAGGAAGCCCTGACCGCCGCGGTCGGTGAACAGGTCGCGGCGACCGCCGAAGGTCTTCGCATTTTCCGGGAGACACAGCAGCACGCCGATCTGATGAAGCGCCTGGTTGCCCTGAGCGAGACGCTGAATCGCCCGTTGTCGGTGACAGAGGTGGCGGCGGCAATCGGCCATGCCGCTCTCAGTTTGAGCGGAGCCGACGGGGGCGCCGTCTATTTGCTCGAGCCCGATGGGACCGTGCGCTGCCCGTGGACGAAGGGAGTGCCTCCCGACTCCGCCATTCCCAACGAGAAGCCTGGGGTCAGTCCCGCCCTTTTGACGGACGTGTTGACGCTGCCCCCCGGCGATCCCGTCCGGCGTTGGGTGACGGAGCAGGGCTATCGCGCTCTCGGCACATGGCCGTTTATCTACGAGGGACGGGTGATCGCCGAGGTCTCATGCTATCATGCCGAGCCGCACAGCTGGTCGAACCTCGAAAAAGAAATCTTCCATACCTTCACCTCGCAGGCCGCAACCGCACTCGAAAACGCCCGCCTCTACGAGGCGCAGGTCGACCGCACGCATGAGCTGGAAGCGCTGCATCACAATCTCGAGGAAGCATACATCCAAATGGTCCTCGTGCTTAACCGCGCGATGGACGCCCGGGACGCCTACACGGGGGATCATAGTGAACGCCTGGCCGCCTTGGCCGATCGGGTGGCCCGGGCCCTGGGGCTCCCCGATGAAGAGGTGAAGGACATCCGCTGGGCGGCCCTGCTTCACGATATCGGCAAGATCGGCTCACCCGACGGCGTCCTGCGCAAACCGGGACCGTTGACGGAGCAGGAGTGGGCGATCATGCGGCGGCATCCGGTTGTCGGGGAGGAGATCCTGCTTCCTATCGAGCGCATGCGCGGCGTTGCCAAGATCGTCCGCCACCATCAAGAAAAGTGGGACGGGACCGGATACCCCGACGGCCTTCGCGCGGAGATGATCCCTCTCGGGGCCCGCATCCTGGCGGTGGTCGACGCCTTCAGTGCCATCATCGATGAGCGTCCGTACAAGACCCCGAAGTCCAAGGAAGAGGCGGAGTCGGAACTCGTCCGTTGTGCCGGGACACAGTTCGATCCGAAGATTGTGGAAGTGTTTACGCGCATCGAGATTTTCGATCCGCACACTGGGGGCTGGAAAGACCAGGCCAACGCGACGGAGAGCCACACCGAAGCCCTCGGCCTCACGGCGTAGAGACGGCGCCGGCGCGCGGATCGACGTCCGAACCGTTCCCTTACCCGCTCAACTCCTCGAAGTCCCGAAACAGCGCGTCGGGGTCCAGTGGCTCCCGGATCAGGCCCTGCGCAAACTGCTCCTCACAGAACCCGGCGACCATCGCGCGGTTCTCTCGGTAGCCGTACGGTTTGAAACCGTCCCCCATCAGCGCGGTCTGCTCTTCGAGATCCGCGAGGAGCCAGGGGCTCGATTCGTGAAGCGCCCGGTGGCTCCGCTCGGACCGTTCCCGCGCCTCCGCAAACGCGCGGAACACGCTGCCGGCCATCCACGGGTGCTCCTCGACGATCTCCCGGCGGAGCACGACCACGTGATGCGCCGGGAAGATTCGCGTGCGGCGGTAATACTCTCGCTCGGCTGCGCGGTAGTCGGGATACAGACGCGATAGCCCCGACTCCGCCCCGTAGAACGCACGCGGCGGCCACGGGCACATGATGGCATCGATCTCTCCCGCGAGCAGGAGTTCGCTCAGCGCCTGTCCCCGCGGGGCGGCCTCGACACCGGCGGGCAGATCCGTCGTGGGCCGAGACGGGTCGTCGGGATCGACCGGACCCACGAGCCACCGGACACCGTCGAGGGGAACCCCTCGTTCGCGCAGGATCGCCCGACTCCAAGTGTTCCCGCTCGCGCTCCACGCGTCCGTCGCCACCCGACGCCCGGCCAGCTGGGCAACGTCGGTGAGATCGCTGTCGCGGCGCACAAAAAAGCAGCGGTGACGAAACTCCCGCATGATGAAGATGGGCAGCCCAACGAGCGAGCGGTCTCCGCTGGCGACACGGTGCAGGTACTGACTGAACGACGCTTCCCCGCCGTGAATGGCAGGGTCGGTGCGGAACCGCTCCAAGGCGTCAAACGCGAGGATCATGGTCAAGTCCGCGCCCTCCGCCTTGACCTCGCCCAAGGCGAGCGGAAACACATAATCGTACGCTCGAGTGGCGATCGTGACGGCGGGCCGGGTCATTGGAATCACGCACCCCTTCCCCAAGAGAGTGACATGTGATTCCGTCCGACAACCAGACTTCCTGCGCGGAGCAGGAGGGGGATAGGGTGGCGTGCGACGAAGCTCGACCGCTGAGATCGCTACCGTCACGGAGGCGTAGGCGCATGGAGTTCACCGGCAAGGTCGTCTGGGTGACAGGAGGCGGCGGGCGCATCGGACGGGCGATCGCCCACGCGTTCGCCCGCGAGGGCGCTGCGATTGGGATCTCCGATATCGATGGACCGCGCGCGGAGCGGGTTCTGGAGAGCGTGCGCGCGGCGGGAGGGCGCGGGGTGGCGCTGGCGGGAGACGTGAGCATCGAGGCGGACGTGGACAGCGTGCTCGCCGACATCACCGCCTCCCTGGGCCCGGTCGACATCCTGGTGAACAGTCACGGGATCTCCCCGAACGTCCCCGTGCTGGAGATGGACCTGGCCACCTGGCAGTCGCCGTTTGTCGTCAACACGCAGGGCTGCTTCCTGACGTGCCGGTCCGCAGCCCGCCAGATGGTGGCGCGGGAGGCCCGAGGCACCCTTATCAACCTCTCCTCCGGCGCGGCCACCTCAGGCCGGCCGGGGTCGTCAGCGTACTGCGCCTCGAAGGCGGCGATCAATATGCTGACGCATGTCTTGGCCACAGAACTCGGCCCGTTTGGCATTCGGGTCAACGCCGTCACCCCCGGCCTCGTCACGGAGACGGCGCTGCGTCGCGGAGAAGGCAGCCATCCCTACCTGAACTTGATGATCGAGATGACGCCGTTGGGGCGCACCGGCGTGCCCGACGACGTCGCGGAAGCCGTGCTGGCCCTCGCATCGGACCGTCTCCCGTGGGTCACCGGAGCGAACTTGGAGGTCACCGGCGGCTCACACTGCGGCCGGACGAACGCCCCCTTCACGCCGAGACTCGGCACGTCGCGACAAACGGCATGACGCTGTGCGGGGGGCCTCGCCTCCGCGCGCGAATTGACGCTGTCGCCCGAGCCTGCTAGCATGAGACCATGCATCCTGTCTATTGTCCGACAATAGGAAGATTGAACGCGAGGTAGGATGCCACCCCACGCGGTGCAGTTCGTTCGACCCCCCACCCTGACCGCCACCGTTGCGGACCACATCCGCGAAGCGATCGTCCGCGGGCAGCTGCTGCCCGGCGCGCCCCTGCATGAGGTCGAGCTCAGCAAGTCCCTGGGCATCTCTCGGGGGACCGTGCGCGAGGCGCTCAGGCTTCTCGTGGACGAGAACCTCGTCGAGATCATCCCGCATCAAGGCGCCTTCGTAACCCAGTTGTCCGCCAAACGGGCACGGGAGATCTACACTCTGCGCGCGCAACTCGAGCCATACGCCGTCCGGCTGGCCATGGAACGCCAGGCGTACCGGCAGTCGGACTTGGACGAGCTCGATGCGCTGGTGCGCCGGCTCGGCGACCTCGAACGCAAGGGCGATCTGTTCGAGATCATCACGACGGATATGGAGTTTCACCGGGTGATGTGCGAGCGAAGCGATCACGCGCTGGTCAGGGACGTGCTCAGAGGCCTCCGGTTTCAAACCCGCCTGTTCATCCTGAACACGATCCTCTATCACTCGGACCTCGAACTGGACGAGCTCACACACCGCGCCATCCTGGTCGCCATCACGGCGGGCGATCCCGCGCGGGCCGAGGAGAGCGTGCGCAGGCACATCATCGATGCGGGCACCTATCTGCTTCGCAGCATGGAGGCCCATGCGCGGTCGGCGGGCGCCGGGGCAAGGGGCGGTGCGCCCGCGGGCACCGACCGGGAGGTCGGAGTTGGGCTCCGGCCGGTGCGCCGGCCAAGGAGGTGATGGCTGACGACCAGATGAGGGATCAGTCGGCGTCGTCGATGTCCCTGCTCACAGTCCGGGGTGAAACGCACCAACGAAAAGGAGGGGCTTCATGGCGTCCCGCATGAACCGTCGCACGGCCCTGAAAGTGATCGGTGGAGTGGCCGGAGCGGTTGCCGCCAGGAAGTTTGCCGGCGCTCCCGCCGTGATCGGCAAGGATCTGGAAATCGTGCATTGGAGCTGGCTCACCGCCTCAGACGGTGAGATCTGGAAACAGATGATCGACAACTTCAACGCGGCCCATAAGGACAAGGGCCTCCAGATCAGAATGGAAGTCGTCCCCGACGATCAGTACGGTACGAAGGTCCTATCCTCCGCCGCGACGGGGAACGCCCCGGACTTTGGCTGGGGCACGGCCGGCCTGCGCGCCGACTGGGTCAAGAAGGGCGTGGTCCTCCCGCTCGATGACGTCTTCAAGAAAGCCGGCTTCAATGTCGGGGACTTCACGGTGCAATCCCTGGCCGCGTCCCGCTACGCCGGCAAGGTCTATCTCATGCCCATGGACGCGATGAGTCTCCAAGTGCTGCTCAACGTCGACCACGCCAAGGCCGCCGGGCTCGACCCCACGAAGCCGCCCCAGACAGGGGACGAGCTGATCGCCTGGGCCGACAAGATGACCCAGCGCCAGGGCGACAAAGTCACCCGGTCCGGGTTCCTGATGACCGGGGCAGGCGTGCAGACGACCGTGACATGGGGCATCGTCGCCTACCAGATGGGCTTCCGCCGCGCCAGCCCCGACCTGAAGCACGCCGGGGTCAGCCCAGAGGCGGGCGAACAGGCGGCGCAGTGGGTACTCGACCTCTACGACAAGCACAAGGTGTCCACGCGCGACGTGACCGACCGGTACAAGGCGTTCGGCACGAGTCAGGGGTCGATGTTCCTGACGGGCCCGTGGACGCTCAACGGGTACGTCCAGGGAGGCCTCAACTTCATCTCCTTCCAAATGCCGAAGGTCGGCAAGGACCGCTCGACCTACTTCGAGCTCGGCGGGCTCGAGATGTACGAGCAGAAGGACAAGAGCCGGATCGACGCCACCGCGCAGGCGATAAAGTGGCTGTCGGACAACAGCTTCCTCTGGACGACCAAGGGACGGGGCGCGTCGGTCCGGAAGTCCATCCTGGCGCGGTCCGATTACAAGACCGCCGGGCACGATTGGAAGGTGCGCGGCGCCTTCATCGACGGGATGCCCAACGCGGTGGTCGGCGAAATCCCGGTGAGCGCCGGCCCTGACTTCACCATCTATACCGGCGGCGGCTTCGCCGCGAAGACGATGGATCCCGTCTGGGCAAAGCAGACGAGCCCGCACGCGGCCATCCAAGCGCTGATCAAGCAGTGGCAGACAGATCTGGACGCCGGATAGGCGACCCGCGCACGACAACGGCAACACGGGCAGAGGACGCCGGAGCGACGGCGCCCTCTGCCGTGCCGTAAGGCATTACGCGAGGGAGGAAGTGGG
>DASSXJ010000129.1 GCA_035703895.1 bacterium
CGGAGGAGCTTGTTGTCGAACGGCGGCTTGGTCACGTTGAGCCAGATCCCCGACCAGGAGAACGCGCCGTGCTCGAGCAGTTTGAACCGCGCCCCAGGTTGGGCCGCCTCCTGCGCCAGCTGCTTCGCCTGGGGAAGCGGGACGATGTTGATGATATCGACGTCCCCGGATTTCAGGTTCGCGATGCGGGCATTGTTGTCCACGATGGCTCGAAAGATGATTCGATCGAGGTACGGCTGCCCTTTCATCCAGTAGTCGGGGTTGCGCTCCAGCGTGACGTGGTCTTGGGGCACCTTCTCGACGAAGCGGAAGGGCCCCGTCCCGACGGGGTGGAGCGCGAAGTTCGTGCCCGCCTTTTGCGCCTCGGCCGGCGAGACTATCATGCCGGCACGGTCGGTCAGGACGTAGAGCAGCGGGCTGTAGGGCTTCTCCAGGCTCAGCGCCACCGTGTAGGGGTCCACCACAGTCACCTTCTGCACCGGTTGGACCTCGCTGCGGCGGGCCGAGGGGAACTTCGGGTCCTGCATCCTGTCGAAGTTAAACTTCACCGCCTCGGCGTTGAACGGGGTCCCGTCGTGAAACTTCACGCCCTGCCGGAGATTGAACGTCACGGTCTTCCCATCGGCACTGATCGTCCAGGACGTCGCCAACATCGGGATGATCTTGAGGTTTTCGTCGGTATCCACGAGCTTGTCGTAAAGGCTTTGATAGACTTGCCGGTCCACCGCCGCCGTGGAGCGATGCGGGTCCATGTTGGGAGGGTCCGAGTCGAGCGCGGCGCGCAGGGTGCCGGCCCCCTTGATCCCCTGGGCGGAAGCCATCGCCAGCAGGCCGGCCACCATCAACACGGACAACGTCAGCGCTCCCCATCGGCGCATCGTGCCACCCCCTTCACCCGCTCGAAAGCGTGGTGGTATTCACGTTAGGGATACGGAATCCTTCCCCCGCCCGTTCAGCCGAAATGCTCCCGGCAAAACGTGACGGCGCTGGCGAGACGCTCGCGCACCCTCCCATCGTCTCCCGCCCCGGCGGAGCCGGGCTCGAGCTCGACGGCGATCACGCCTTCGAACCGCCGGCGACGGAGGGCGGCCAGGAACGGGCCGAGTGGAAGCGACCCCTCCTGGGGCAGACGGTGCTGATGGCCGTCATAGTTCGAGAGGTGCACATGTGCGACGCGATCCGCGAGCACCTCATACATCTCGAGGAGGTCCACACCCCAAGTGCCCACGTGCGTGGTGTCGAGCGTGATCTCGGAAAAGTGCCGGAGGTCGCGGATGTCGTTCATGTCAAAGAGATTGACGAGGCGAGGGCCGAGGCGGTGCCGGGGCATGTTCTCGACCGCGATGGTGAGCCCCACCCGCGTCCTGTACGCCTCCAATTCTGTCGCCAGCCACCGGTGGTACCGGGATTTCGCCGGAATGGGCGTGAGCACCGCGATGTTGATGAAAGGCGGGTAGCGGAGCGTGACCCACCGGTACCGCAGCGGCGGATGGACCACGACGGTGCGCGCGCCGACGGCTCGGGCGAGCTCAACCGTCCGGCGAAGCCGGCCCACCTCGTCCTCGTCCCATCCCTGGATCCCGGGCCGAAACGGGGCATGCACGCTGAGGATCGGGATCGCGGCCTCGCTCGCGACTTCGTTGAGGTACGCGGGATCGCGCGTATCCCACCGGTCGTCGACCATGATCTCCAGGCCGTCGAACCCGGCAGCGGCCGCCAGGTGCGCCACCCGCGCGGTGCCGTAGGTGAACAGGGACCCGGTCGACAGGGCGATCATCGTCCGCGGTCCTAGGCGATCCTAGGCGATCGGGCGCGCTTTCGTATGGGCCAGTTTGCCGCCCTCGAGCAGGTACGCCCGCTCGCGGCGGTTGAGATTCAATGCGACGTTGAACGACGTCTTTTGGGTTACGTTGTTGACGGCCAGGCGCTCCGCGCCGGACTCGACCAGACGGCGGATCTCCGGGATCTCCAGGACATCCCCCAGGCGGATCGTGCCGTGGTCAGCGGGATTCAGGAACGTCATCGGCACGATGCCCCAGTTGATCAGATTCGCCAAGTGGATGCGGGCGAAGTCCTTGACGATCACGCCGACCACCCCCAGGTACATCGGCGCGATCGCAGCGTGCTCGCGGCTGCTCCCCTGTCCGTAGTTGCTCCCGCCCACGATGAAGCCGCCTCCCTTGGCCTTGACCCGGGCGACGAACTCGGGGTCCACGCGGTTGAACACGTAGTCGGACAGTTTGGGAATGTTCGACCGGAATCGCAGAATCTGCGCCCCGGCGGGCATGATGTGGTCCGTGCTGATGTTGTCGCCGAGGACGATCAGCGCCTCGCCGCGGAGCCGCTCCGCGAGAGGCCCCTTGAGGGGGATGCCGGTGATGTTCTCGCCCTTGATGATGGTCAGCCGCGGGGCCTCCCCCGCCGGCGCGGGAGGGACAAGGCTCGAGTTGTCCTGGTCGAGCCGGTCCGGGACTTTTTGCGTCGGAGCCGCAATCCCGAGCTTCCTCGGATCTGTGATCACGCCCGCGATTGCGGTGGCCGCGGCCACCTCGCTCGAGCTCAGGTAGACCTCGTCGTCCTTCTGGCCTGTGCGGCCCTTGAAGTTCCGGTTGATGGCTCGGAGGACCTTCATGCCCTTCGCCGGCACGTGCCCCACCCCGATGCAGGCCCCGCACGTGGCCGCCTCGACGTTGACCCCGGCGGCGATCAGGTCGGTCAGCAGCCCTTCGCGGGCGAGGATTTCGAGATCCAGACGGCTGCTCGGGTGGATGAAGAAGGTGATGTCCGGGTGCACTTTGCGGCCTTTCACGATCTCCGCCACCGCGCGCATGTCCATGTACGACCCGTTGGTGCAGGACCCGACCATGACCTGGTCGACCTTGACGCCCTCGGTCTGCGAAACCGGCACGACCTTGTCAGGGTTGCTGGGGAGCGCCACGAGCGGCTCGATGCGGCTCAGGTCCAGTTCCGTCGACTCGTCGTAGTCCGCGTCGGCGTCCGGGGAGACCCCCTGCCAGTCCTTCTCGCGGCCGATCCGTTTCATGTAGTCCCGGTTCACCGCGTCGGATGGGAAGATTGACGTGCTCGCCCCGAGCTCGGCGCCCATGTTGCAGATGGTGATGCGCTGCTGAATGTTGAGGCTCTGGACCCCGGGGCCGACGTATTCGAACACCTTGCCAAACCCGCCCTTGGCCGTGTTCTCGCGCAGCATCTCGAGGATGACGTCCTTGGCCGTGGACCACGGACGGAGCGTGCCGGTCAAATGGACGCGGACGACGGCGGGCATATCGAAGTAGTAGGGTCCGCCGCCCATCGCCACCGCGACGTCGAGACCCCCGGCGCCCATCGCGTAGACTCCCATGCCGCCGATGTGAGGCGTATGGCTGTCGGCGCCGAGCGCGGTGTCCCCCGGGCACGCGAAGTGCTCCTGGTGGATCTGGTGACCGATCCCCGCCCCGGGCTTCGCCCACCACATGCCATACTTGCGTGCGGCGGTGGAGAGATAAATGTGGTCCTCGGTGTTTTCCTCGCTGACCTGCAGCACGTTGTGATCGCCGTACACGCACGCCACCTTGCACCGCACGCGCTCCAGCTGCATCGCCTCGAAGTGCATCATCGCCGCGGTGCCGGTGATGTCCTGGACGAGGATCTCGTCGATGCGGATGCCGATCTCCTGGCCCGCGACCATCCGGCCGTCTATGAGGTGCGCCCGGAGGATTTTTCGGGTCAGGTTCTCACCCATAACACTCCCCCCTCTGGGTGCGCTCGACGTTGGGCTTTTTTATTATACGCTATTGCGCCGCGTGCGCGGCGGCGATCGCCGCGCGGATGTTGGCCTCGGGGGTATCCACCGGCATCACACAGCCTGTCGTGACGATGTGGCCTCGGCCCCCGGTCTGCGCGATGGCGTCGCGCACCTCCTCGGCGACCTCCTCCGGGGATTTCTTGGCGAGGGTGTTCCAGGCATCGATGCCGCAGGCCAGCGCCGTGCTCACCAGAGCCCGAGCCTCGGCGATCTTGGGCGGAGTCTCGCGCGCGTGCCAGTTGATGATATGGACGGGGTAGTCGGGGAACAGATCGAACATGATATGGACGCCGTGAATGTGGAGGAACGTTAGGCCGGTGGAGGCGGCCTCGAGCACCTGCAGGTCATAGGGGCGGCCGAACTCTTCGTACTCCTCCCGGGTCAAGAGGTCCGTGGTCGCCATCTGGGTGGAGAAGAAGATCCCGTCTGCGCCGGCGCCCATCACCGCGCGCACGAAGTCGGCGGTCACCTCGGCGATGACCTGGAGCCCGGCGTGGAGCTCTTCCGGATCCTCGCGCAGATACCGGACGCTGGCGTGCTCGCCCGCGAGGGTGCGGGCAATACTGAGGGGGCTGAACACCGTCTCCAGCACGTGCACCTCGGCCCCCACGGCCTCGGCAACGGCCCGGATGGCCTGGGTCTCGCGGCCGTACACGCCCTGGCTCACGTCGAGCCGCCGCAGACGCCGCCAATCCGTTGGCTTCTTGATCGGCCGGTCGGTGTAGTGGCGAACCCCCTCGCGGTTCGCCTTGTATCCGGCCCGGAGCCCCCAGTCATCTCCGTAGTACCCGCTCGCCGGCGTGACCTTCAGCAGGTCCACATCGAAGGCTTTGTAATGCGCGATGTGGGCCTGCGCGAGTTTGTCGGCCCGCTGGTCGTCGCCGGGGAAGTGACGCCAGACCGCAGCCGGGATCTGCTCCGGCCGTTCGCCTCTCGCGGCGGCTTCGATGAGTTCACGATGGGTCATCGCTCGGTCCTCCCGGCGGGCGACGGTCCCGGCGCGGCGGTCCCCGGCGCAGGCGCATCCGTCCCCGCGCCCCGCAGGAGCCCGGCGGCGCGCCGGACCCGGGCCTCGTCTTGATAGATCGCTGCCAGCGTCTCGAGGGTGATGTTCCCTCCGCTCAGGATCAGGACGACCGTCTTGGCCCGGAGACGGTCTCCGAGGCGCAGGGCCCCTGCGAGACTTGCCGCGCCGGCGCCCTCGGCGGTCTGGCGGACGGCCTCGGCGAGGAGCAGGATCGCCACCTTCATCTCCTCGTCGCTCACCAGGACGATATCGTCGAGGTGCCGGCGGAGGATCGTCATCGGGAGCGCAAACGGCACCCTCGTGGCGATCCCTTCGGCGAAGGTCTCCATTCGATCGAGCGTGACCATCCCGCCCTCCTTGAGCGACCGGTAGACCGGCGGGGCTCCCTCGGCCTGCACGCCGATGACCCGTACTCGGGCGCTCAGGGCCTTTGCGGTGATGCAGTGTCCGCACGCGCCGCTGCCGGCGCCGATCGGCGCGAGGATCACATCGACGTCCGGGACCTCCTCCATCACCTCCAGGCTGGCGGTCCCGACGCCGGCGATCAAGAGCGGCTCGTTCGCGGAGTGGACGTAGCGATACCCCTCCTGCGCGGCGGTGCGCTCGACCCACTCGCGCGCTTCGTCGAAGTCGCGCCCCTCGAGCACGACCTCCGCGCCCAGGGCGCGCATCGCGGCCACCTTGAGCGGGTTGCTCGCGCGCGGCGCGCCGATCACGACCCGGATCCCGAGGAGCCGGGCGGCGTAGGCGATCGACTGTCCGTGGTTGCCGGTGCTGGCGGTGATGACGCCGCGCGCCCGCTCCTCCGGCGAGAGCTGGCTGAGGAGGTTGATCCCGCCGCGTACTTTGAACGCGCCGGTCGGCAGGATGTGTTCACACTTGACGTAGACCCGGGCGCCGAGCAACCGGTCAAGCGCGGGCGCGGGCACGAGGGGCGTGCGCGGCAGGTGAGGGGCGATCACCCTGCGCGCCCGGTAGACGTCGTGCACCGTCGGCAGGGGCCCGGGCCAGAGAGGGTCAGACATTGGCGTGGTCTTCGTCAAGATCTTCCCGGCTGCCTGCCGCTCAGCCGCCGACGTGGAAGACTTGGGTCACGACCAGCGCCAGCGTCAGGACGATCATCACGATCACCGTCACCCACGCGATCACGTTGAAGAGCCGGGAGTTGGTGTACGCTCCCATGAGCCGCTTGCGATTGACGAGGAGGAGCATGAAGATCAGGATGAACGGCAGGAGGACGCCGTTGGCGACCTGGGAGAGGAACAGAATCTTCAGCAGCGGCGCGCCCGGGAGCAGGACCACCGCGCAGGCACCGACGATGAGGGCGATGTAGAGGCCGTAGAACACCGGGGCCTGGCGGATCGTGCGGTCGACGCCCGATTGAAAGCCCAGCGCCTCGCAGACGTAGTACGACGTGGCCAGGGGCAGCACCGACGCGGAGAAGATCGACGCGTTGATCAGGCCCACGGCGAAGAGGGCCCCCGCGTACTGGCCGGCCAACGGGAAGAGCGCGAGCGCGGCGTCCTTGACCGTCTCCACATGGAGATGATGCGCGAAGATCGTTGCGCCGCAGGCCACGATGATGAACCAGGCGACAACGTCGGTCATAATCGAGCCGATCAGGACGTCTGCCCGCGTATAGCCGTACTCTTTAACGGTGATCCGCTTCTCCACGACCGCGGACTGCAAATAGAACTGCATCCAGGGAGCGATGGTCGTACCGACGACCCCCACGAGCATGATCACGTAGTCGGCATGCCAACTAAAGGAAGGGGTGACCGTGGCCCGGGCGACCTCGCCCCAGTTGGGATGCGCCAGCGCCCCGGATATGAGATAGGAAATGTACAATGCGCTCGCGGCCAAAAAGACTCGCTCGACCGACCGGAACGTGCCCTTGACGACAAGCAGCCAGACGGCCAGCGCCCCGATCGGCACGAAGACGTACTTGGAGATCCCGAAGATCTCCCCCCCGGCCGCGAGCCCCGAGAACTCCGCCATCGTGTTGCCGAAGTCGGCGAGCAGCAAAGCGAGCATGACGAAGGTGGTGGTGCGGACCCCATACCGCTCGCGGATGAGGTCGGCCAGCCCGTGACCGGTCACGGCGCCCAGCCGGGCCGCCATCTCCTGGACGACATAGAGCGCGATGGTGATCGGGATCAACGTCCAGAGCATGACGTAGCCGAACCCTGCGCCCGCCAGCGAATAGGTGGCGATCCCCCCGGCATCGTTGTCGACGTTCTGCGTGACGATACCCGGTCCCATGATGGCGAGGAAGATCATAAGCCGGCGCGTCGCCGAGGCGCTGGCCACGCGCCTCAAGATCGGGGGCGAGAAGCTCATCCGGTGCCCGAGCCCTCGCGGACCGCTTTGCGGCGGAGGAGATCGATCCCACCGCCGAGCTTGCGGGGCCCGTATTTCTCGAGCAGCAGGTCGATGAGGTGATCGATGGTCACGATCCCCACCATGCGGCCGTCCTCTTCCACCACGGGGACCGCCAGCAGGTCGTACTTGACGAGCGCGCCGGCGACATCCTCGGCGCTGGTGTTCGCCCCGACCGTCACCACATCGGTGCGCATGAGTTGGGAGATCGGGGTCTCCGGCGGCGAGATGAGGAGCGCGCGGATCGAGAGCACGCCCACGAGGTGGCCGTGCTCGTTGACGACATACAAGTAATAGATCGTCTCGGAGTCGGGCTTGGACTCCCGCAGGCGCGCGATGACCTGCTCGACGGTCATCGCCACCGGCAGGGCGATGAACTCGGTGGTCATCTTGCCCGCCGCGGTTTCGGGCTCGTATTGAAGGAGCTCCCGGACCTCCTCGGCCGCGCCGGCCTCCATCAAGGAGATCAGCTCTTCGGCGCGTTCCTCGGGCAATTCCCCGAGGACGTCGGCGGCCTCGTCCGGTCTCATCTCCTCCAAGATGTCGGAGGCCCGCTCGCTCGGCAGTTCCTGGATCACGGTGGCCTGGACCTCGGGCTCTGCCTCCTCGAGGACGTCGGCCGCGTCCTCATCGGGCAGCGCCGTCATCACCTCGACCCGCTCGTCCCGATCCAAGTCCTCCAGGAGCTCTGCCAGGTCCGCCGGATGGATATCCTTCAGTTTCTCCCGGGAGATGCTGAGCTTGAGCGGGGTCATCGTGCCCCCCAGCACCGCCACCAGGTTCCACGGGATCACGCGCGAAGGCAATGGCCGGCCGACACGCTCGAGCGCGCGGCACACAAACGGCTCGAGCCCGAGCCGCCGCAGCAGCGATCTGGTGCCGACGTCCGCGCCGATCACGCGGACCTCGTTGCCGACCTGGCGCAGCTCCAGGTCGTTGACCCGGACCACCTTGATGTCGTCGGTATCCACGACCTGCGTGTCGAGGATGTCCTCGCGGAGGAGGATCTCGTCGGGCTGAAGCGGCCTCGGGGCCAAGCTGGGCCGCTCGACGCGCAGCCGGATCCCGGCGGCGGTGAACTCCGAGACGGCGCTCCAGGGGATGACCGCGACGCGGCTGCGGTCGCCGTTTAAGAGGATGCCGGTGATCCGCGGAAATTTCTCGGCCCCATGGTAAATGATGAGATCGGCGATGGTGTCAAACGCCTCCCCGGCCGCGTCATAGACGGGTTTCCCGATGATTCCGCTGAGGTACAGCATGGCAGGTGCAGATTCCGCTTCCGCGCACGCTCTCCTGCCGGATCCACAGAGATTTCATCCTCGACAACGCGAGGATGGGTGCGTATAGTGGCGTGTAGCATGCCGGTCCTCTCCCCACACACGATGGCCGCGCTCCGTGCCGCGTGCGCCGCCGCGGAGATCCACCGCGCCTTCTTCGGCAACGTGGCCAGGGTCGAGTATAAGGGCAAGAACGATCCCGTCACCGAGGCGGACCGCGCCGCGGAGGCCGCGATCATCCGGATCATCCGCGACGCCTACCCCGATCACGGGTTTCTCGGCGAGGAAGGCGGACGGCAGGGCGGCGGGCCGTACACCTGGCTCGTCGACCCGCTGGACGGCACCTTCAACTACGCCCACGCGATCCCGTGGTTCGCGGTGAGCATCGCCCTCGAACACGAAGGACGCATCCAGGCGGGCGTCATTATGCACACGATGCTGGGTGAGGTCTACGTCGCGGAGGCGGGCCTCGGCGCGTGGGCCGCCTCGCTGCGAGAGTTGCCGGCGGCACCATCCGGACCGGGAGATCTCGCGCTGTGGCGCCGGCTGCGGGTTCGGAGCACGGCGCGGCTCGACGGGGCGACGCTGTCGACCGGATTCCCAAACAGCGTCGCGGAGGACCGGCTCAACCTCGACCACTTCACCAACCTCGTGCTCAGGGCGGCAAAGATCCGCGCCATGGGCTCGGCCGCGCTGGGCCTGGCCGCCATCGCGCTCGGGCAAACGGAGGGCTACTGGGAACTCGGCCCGAGCGCGTGGGACTTCGCCGCCGGGGCGCTGCTCGTCGAAGAAGCCGGCGGCCGGGTCAGCGACCTGAGAGGCCGGCGGCTCGATCCGTACCGCCACCAGATCCTGGCGACCAACGGCGTGATCCACGACGAGGTGGTCGCGGTCCTCGCCATGGGGCGAAGCGGGCTGGACTAAGGCGCGAGCTCGGCAAGCTTCCCGTGCTGCAGGCGCACGAACAACCCCGCCACCGCCACCTGGATGCCCAACCCCGCGAGCCAGAGCGCCCATCCGGCCTCCCACGCCGCCGGGCTGAGGCTCAGCACCATGGGCGGGAGGAACACGCCGGCCGTCGCGAGGCCGGCCGGATCGCCGGACGTCCAAGCATGGAGGGTGGTCACGAGGACCCCTGCGCAGGTGTAGAACACCGCGAGGTAGAGCATCCCCTGCCGAATCGGCCGGCCGCGGCCCCGGACGAGATTCATCCATTGAAGGAAGAGCAGATCCCGGGTGAGCCAAACCGCGATGACTGCGACCCGAAAGAGCACCAGCGCGAGATTCCACTCCGCATCCGGCGGGCGGATCACCTGAACAATCGCCACGGGCACGAGCCCGGCCACGATCGATCCGCCGAAGACGTACGGAGCCGGCCACAGGGCGGCGGCCCACCCGCCGGCCCTCGCGCTCTGCGCGCGCAGCCGGCGTATCGTGTCCCGATTCCTCAGGAGCGCCAGCCCGAGCGCGAAAAAGAGCGCGGCGTTGAGCCCCAGGAACGTGTTGACGGCGTTGAACGGGGCAAAACTCGACCAGCGGAAGAAGCCGAGGAAGATGAGGTTGATCCAGAGCGCCAGGCCGAGTGATTGGGCCGGGGTGAAGATCTGGTAGACGGCCGGGTCCCGCTTGATGTTGCGCACGACCGCGAGCAGGAACCAGCCCGTGAACACCAAGTAGAGTACGACGAGCACGTACACGTGGTGCACGGGCCAGCCAAACAGGACGTCGATCAGCAACCGAGGGGCGAAGATGACATTGTTCTGCGCGAGCCCCGGGTCCACCGCCCACGACACCTGCGTGGTGATGTCTGAGGCGACAAGGGGGCTCAGCGAACCGAGATTCAGGACGAAGCCGGTGGCCAAGACCGGCCCGGTCCACAGGGTCAGGAGGATCAGGATCACCCCGAGCGTGGCCACGCCGCGCTCGACGAGCAGCGAGAGCAGCAAGGCAAAGGCGTGGACCGTCACGGCCCCCAGGATGAGGATGACGTAGCCGGCGAGCACGAAGGGCGGGCGGGCACCCCCGACGACCGCCCCCACTACCGCGGCCGGCACGAGACAGAGCGCGATGAAATACATAAGCGCGGGGGCCCCCAGCAGTTTGCCCATCGTGAGCTCCAACGGGCTCAGGCGCGTGACGCGCTGGAAGTCAAAGGTATTCAATTCCTTCTCGCGCTGAACGGCCTGCAGGGCCGCGAACCCGCCCCCCAACACGAGGACCATGGCCTGCACCCACAACGCCTGATGCAGGAAATCCACCCCCCACCGAGCACGGTCGATCCCAAGAAAGCGGTAGGATTCCGAGAACCCCACGACCAAGGAGAGGACCATGCAGATCGCCGCCACGGCGATCATCCGTTCCCCGCGTAGCTGGGCGCGGACGTTACGGATCAGTTCCGGGTTGGCCCGCATCCCGTCACGTGGTCTCGCCGGTGGAGAGGCGTGAGACGACCCGCTCGAGCGTCTCGACGATCTCCTCGACGGCGTAGACGGCGGCGCCTTCCAGCACGAGGGCTTTCACGATCCCGGCCAGCTCGGTCTCGCCCCCGGCGAACTCGAACCGCACCCCGATCCCATCGGGCGCCACGTTGGAGACCCACGGCTGGGTGCGGAGCCACGCCTCCAGCGGAAACATCGGAGAGGCGATCTTGACGCGCACCCGGCGGCCGGCGCCGGCGTCGCGGACGATCTGCCCGATCCGGCCGATGCGCAGCACGCGGCCCTTTTCGATGATCGCCACCCAGGTGCACATCTCCTCGAGATCGGCGAGCAGGTGCGAGGTGATGAACACCGTCTTGCCTCTGCGGTTCAGTGCTTTGATGAGCGCCTTGAAATCGATCCGGGATTTCGGATCGAGCCCCACCGCCGGCTCGTCCAGGACCAGCACGGGTGGGTCGTGAAGGATCGCCCGGGCGATCCCGAGGCGCTGTTTCATGCCCCGGGACAACCCGGCGATGAACGCGTCCCGTTTGTCTTCCAGGCTGAGTGTCCGGAGCGCGTCATCGATCCGGCCGGGGATGGTCGTCTGCGGCATCTTGTAGGCGTGGGCAAAGTAGTCGAGGTATTCCCAGACCTTCAGATCGTCGTAGAGCGAGAAGAAATCGGCGAGGTAGCCGATGAGGCCCTGCGCGGCCTCGGGGTCCCGCTCCACGTCGATCCCGTGGACCATCACGCGGCCGGAGGTCGGGGCGAGCAGGCCGCAGATCATCTTCAGCGTGGTGGTTTTGCCTGACCCGTTCGGGCCGACGAGCCCGAAGACCTCGCCCGCTGGGACGCTGAGCGTCAGGCGGTCGGCGGCGACGACCTGCCCCTGCCCGTCCACTGGAGACGGCAGGTCGTAGATCTTCGAGAGATCCTCGAGCCGAATCGCCTCTCCATCCGGCGATCGGGGGTCGTTTGAAGTCTGCCCTGCTGGCGGAGCGCTACTCAGCGGCGATGAGACGGACGTCGCGGGGGAGTTCGCTCAAGCGATGCGCGCCGTCCTTCGCGATGTAGACGATCTCCTCCAACCGCACCCCAAACTCGCCGGGAAGATAGATCCCCGGCTCGACCGAGAAGACCATGCCTTCCTCGATCGGCTGCGTATTCAGGTGGGTGACGCTCGGCAGTTCGTGGCCCGTGAGGCCCAGTCCGTGGCCGACGCGGTGGACAAAGTACCTGCCGTAGCCCGCCCGCTCGATCACCGCCCGCGCCGCAAGATCCACGTCCTTGAGCAGAGCACCCGGACGTGCGGCCGCCATCCCGGCGGTCACGGCGGCGTCAACGGTCCGGTGGACCTCCACGTACTTCGGCGTAGGGGTCCCGACAAACGCCACGCGCGTGATATCGGAGGCGTAACCCTCGAGTCGCCCGGCGAGGTCCATCGTGACCGAGTCACCCGGGCTCAGGGCCCGGGTTCCGGAGTGATGGTGCGGAAATGCGCCGTTCGGACCGGAAGCGATCGAGGTAAAGAGCACTTCGTCCGAGCCGGATCGCTTGAACGACGCCGCGGCGGCTTCGCCGATCTCCCGCTCGGTCGCGCCCACTCGGCACGCGGCCCAGGCATCGCGCACGGCCTGGTCGGCGTGCCGGCTGCTCCGCTTCAGCACGTCGATCTCTTCGGCCGACTTCCGCATCCTGAGCGGTGCGAGCACGAGCGAGCCGAGCGCGAGCGCCGCGTCCGGATGCGCGCGCTGCAGGGTCAAGACGTAATCCGCCCGCATCGTGTCCGACACCGCGATCCGGCGCGGCGACCGGCCCCCCAGGACTTTAGCCGCTCCGGCCAGAGCGTCCGCAGGCCCCTCGGCATCGGTATAGGCGAACGTCGGCAGGGTCACGTGCTGCGCGGCGTCGGACGCGTTCAGCGACGGCACGACGAACGCCGCGGCGCCGGAGTTCACCAGCAGATAGCATGGGCGCTCGTCGGGGTGCGGCGCGTAGCCGAGCAGATAGCGCATGTCATCGTCGGGCGAGACCGCGAGCAGATCGATCCCATGCTCGTTCATCAGGCGGCGGGCCGCGACCATTCTGGCTGCGTAGTCCATAGTCATCCCTCCCAGCGTGTATTCCGCTTTCGTCTGCAAACGTAGACCTCCTTCCGGCGCGGAGCACGAGCCGCCGCCAACCGACCCGCAAATTGACACCTCCAGAGGCCCACGCTAGAGTGAGCACGTGATGAAGCGCGCGGCCGGCCGGACCGGCACCGGCCTTCCGCCCGAATCGCCGCTCGCCCGGGCGCGGCGTGCCCAAGCGATCGCCCGGAGGCTCGCCCGCCGGTACCCAGACCCGGCGATCCCGCTCCGCCACTCCTCCCCGTTCCAGTTGTTGATCGCGACGATCCTATCGGCCCAAAGCACGGACGCCTTGGTCAACGAGGTGACAAAGACCCTCTTTCAGCGCTACCGCACGCCGGCGGACTTCGCTGGGGCACGCAGGGAGGACCTCGAGCGGGCGATCCACAGCACGGGATTCTTTCGGTCGAAGGCGCGGGCGATCCAGAACGCCAGCCGTCTGCTCGTCGAACGGTACGATGGAGAAGTCCCGCGGACGATGGAGGAACTCGTCACATTGGACGGCGTGGGCCGCAAGACGGCCAACGTCGTTCTCAGCGTCTTCGGCGTGCCCGGGATCGTCGTGGACACCCACGTGCGGCGACTCTCCCGCCGGATGGCGCTCACGCCCCACGACGACCCCGAGAAGATCGAGCGGGATCTGATGGCCCTGCTCCCGCGGGCGGAGTGGAGCGCGTTCTCGCTGCGCCTGATCTATTTTGGCCGAGAGATCTGCGATGCCCGCCGCCCCCTCTGTCAGACCTGTCCCCTCCGGGACCTCTGCCCGTCGGCGCGGTACGGCGGAACGCCGCCGTGGATGGGGGCGCGAGGAGCGGGACGCCGGGGAGGGCAGGCGCGGCGTGTGGCCGGACCAGGAAGGAGCGCGCGATGAACGGACTGCTGGACGGCAAGACGGCGCTCATCATGGGGGTGGCGAACCGGTGGAGCATTGCGTGGGCCGTCTCCCGGGCGTTTGCGCGGGAGGGCGCGCGCTTGGTCTTCACCTTTCAGGGCGACCGCCAGGAAAAAGACGTGCGGGACCTCGCGGGCACGCTGTCCGGCTCCATCGTCCTTCCCTGCGATGTGACCCGCGATGAGGAGCTGGCCGCCCTCGCGGCGGCGATCACAGACCACGGCCTCACACTGGACGCGTTCGTGCACAGCATTGCGTTCGCCAACCGGGAGGATCTCGGCGGCGCGTACATGGATACGTCCCGGGCCGGATTCGCGCTGGCCCTCGACGTGAGCGCGTTCTCGCTCGTCGCCGCGGCGCGCCACCTCACGCCCGTCCTCACCCCAGGGGCTGGCATCGTCACGCTGACCTACCTCGGGTCCACCCGCGTGATGCCCAACTACAACGTGATGGGCGTCGCGAAGGCGGCGCTCGAGGCCTCGGTCCGGTACCTCGCCAGCGACCTCGGTCCCCGGGGCGTTCGCGTCAACGCCATCTCCGCCGGACCCATCAAGACCGCTTCGGCCCGGGCGATCCAGGGATTTAGCCGGATCCTCGACGTGATGGAGGAGCGATCGCCGCTCCGCCGCAACACCGACCCGGCGGAGGTGGCGGACGCGGCGGTCTTCCTCGCCAGCCCGCTCGCGCGCGGGATCACGGGCGAAGTGCTGTTCGTGGACAACGGCTTCCACATCGTGGGCGTCTGACCCGCTCCGCTGCTACTCTGCGAAGACCAGCGTCACCGGAGCGGACGCGTTGTAGATCATGGCGATCGTTTCGCCCACGCCGAGCTTAAAGGTCCCCGCCGTCGATCCGGCGTCCGCGCCATTAATCATGATCTGCGATACGTCGCCTCCCGTGACCACGATGGTTTTGGGCGTATGGCGAATCGTGTACACGGTCCCGCTGGTCGGCGCGCCGCTCCCTGATGCCACGGTGTTCGTGAGATCCGTGCCGGTCGATGGCCACGGATTGGAGATCCCGCCCACCGGATTGTATCCAAAGTTATCGACCACCACCGATCCAACGCCCGCGAGCGCCACGCCGCCGCCCAGGTGATTCCCCGCAATTCGCCAGTCATCGGAGGTGCCGCGCATGGCAATGGCCGGACCCAGGAGGCTCGCGCCGATGTTGTTGCCGGAGATGAGCACGCGCGAGGCATTCGTCAGTTGAATGGCCGCTCCGGGCACGACAGAACTCACGTTTTCAATGATGTTCCCGGTAATGACGATGTCGTTGTTCGATCCGCCGTTCGCGACGGCCGATCCTGCGCAGTTCTTGATCACGTTTCCCGTGACCGCGTGGTTGGAGGTGCCGGCCGAATCGAAGTAGATCCCCGTGCCCGCCCTGTTGCCGACGATGGCTGTGACGTTCGCGATCATGTTGCCGCTAATGACGGCCCCGCTCGAAACCGGCCCGAAGATCATGATCCCTCTGCCGACCGCCTGCAGCACCGAACACCCGATGATGGAGCAGTTGCGGCCGCGCATCTGAAAACCGTATGCGCCAGAGGTCGCGGGCGCCGCCGGCACGCCGCCATCAGCGACGCAGCCGATGAACGTCACGTTTTCAGCCGGCTGGTGCGTATCGAAATGCCCGGTATCGGACAGCATCGACGTGCAATGCGCCACCACAATATTGCGCTGCACGCCGTTTTGGTTTGTGCCACTGCTTCCCCCCGTCGTCACCGCGTGCCGGGTATGGGAGAAGCGGCAGCCGCTGATGCTCACGTTTTGCGACGCCCCACCGACCGTCATCCCGTAGCGCTCGTTGGCGGGGTTCGGAGGATTGATAGGCACGATGTCGCTGATGTGGTGAATGAAGCATCCCGACATCGCCGAGTTGCGGACCGATTGCACCTGAATCCCGGTGTAATAGGCGTGGTGCACCTCCACCCGGTCGATCTGCAGGTTCTCGACGAATCGAAAATGCGTGAAGCCCGCCCTCAGGTTCGAAAACGGAGCCAGCGTGGTGATCGAGCAGTCCGAGAGCGTGATGTTCTGCAACATCGTGATGCGAACCACCTTCGCCGCATCCGCCTGCGTGTACGCATCAAAGATCTGATCGTCCATCGTGAGCGCGCCCGCCGTCGGGTCCACCGCCACGAGCTGCTTCACCTCGCCGGCGTGCTTCGTGGGCACCTCCGTATCCACGCTTTTATTCGAAAACAGCAGCACGTAATCGCCGGCCGCGAAGGAGGCGGCGTCGGCCGGCGAGACTTGGATCGTGAGATCTCCCCTCGCCGTATCCGCGACGAGCGCCCGCGGGGTGCCGTCGGAGGCCGTGCTGAATGCCTCCAACGCCGGAGTGTTCCCGGTCATCGAGGCATCAGCAACGAAAACGGTGATGCCCATTCCTTCCCCCTGGATGTGCACATTGCTCGTGGTGATTCGGATCGTGTTGGTGATCGGGGGATAGACGCCCGCCTTCACGAAGATTTTTCCTCCTGACGCGGGCAGCGCGTCAATCGCCGGCTGTAACGACGTGAAGTCCCCTTTGGAGGGATCCGGGCTTACCACGAACGTGGATTCGTATCGGTCGATGGACATGGATCGCCTCCTACTGGACTGATCTTGACATTCCGAAGCGCCGGCGCAAGTGCAGGGTAGCGTCTGAGCAGCCTGTCGAGGTCGGAGCGCGACATCGTGATGAAAAGGATGATGCCTTATTGGCGACCGGCACTCAACGACTTCGTTATGG
Source organism: bacterium (assembly GCA_035703895.1). Classification (NCBI taxonomy): domain Bacteria; species bacterium. Next base: position 16,669 of record DASSXJ010000129.1, read on the forward strand.
TCGCCCATCCCAGTATGCCGAGCACGATTGACACAATAGCTACCAAGGTAACCGCCGGTCTTCCGATGTAGCCGGGAGCATTCGGTGCCACCCCACACGCGATACAGATGACGCCTCCTGGCGTAATCAGAAGAATCCCTATCAGGATCATCCACACCCAGGCAAGAACGAAATTGATGAACTGCAACATGACCAACCTCCTTGTTGGTGGAGATAAGAATGTACGTTGGCTTTGGTCAGCGCGGAAATTCAGCCGTGAGGCCACCTCCTGACGGATCGTGCCTGGAGCGGCGAACGCGGGGGTCGATGGGCACCAGAGAATGATTCGAGTTGGGTTGCGTATTTGCGCAGATAGACGAATATCCTGCTGAATCGGGCTCACGAAGCGAGAAAATCAGCGACGAGGCTTGTCGATTGCACGCAGTGTTGCGCGAACTTCTCTGGAAGCCTAAGCGGGAAGTCGCTGCTCCGCGAGGTCAGAACCTTTTGCCGGAGATTCCCCAGAAGTTCACGCAGCGAACACCGCCCGCGATGCTCCGCAGTGTGATGCACTCCAACCCATCAAAGTCGTCGGCCGGCCGCCCTGCATACAGTTATGCGCGGATCAGTGGATACGACGCGCAGACCCGCGTGAGCGGGCACGCGGCACACCGGGGCCTGCGCGCCGTGCAGACGGTCGCGCCGAGATCCATCAACGCCTGATTGAAATCGTAGACCTGCCCGGACGGCAGCAGCGCCTCGGACAGCGCCCAGAGGTCCCCGTCGGTGGGCGTTGCACGGTCCCCCAGGAACACCCGCCGGAGGACTCGGCGCACGTTCGTGTCGAGGATCGCCGCATGTTTGCGGTACGCGAAGCTCAGCACCGCCCCCGCGGTGTAAGGGCCGATGCCCTTCATCGCAAGCAGCGCCTCGCGCGTATCGGGGATCCGCCCCTCGTGGCGGCGGAGGGCGGCACGGGCGATCTCGCGCAGGCGCACCGGCCGGATGTTGTAGCCAAGCGGGGACCACGCCTCCCGCACCTCGCGCAGGGTCGCCTGGGCGAGGGATTCCAGCGACGGATATTTCGCGAGCCATTCCGCGTACTTCGGGACGACGCGATCCACCTGCGTCTGCTGCAGCATGATCTCGGAGACGAGAATGTGATAGGGATCGCGGGTGCGCCGCCACGGCAGATCGCGCCGGTGCCGGCGGTACCACGCCAGCAACCGGCGCTGGAACGTCCTGCGCCTCGCGGCGGGGACCGAGGGGGCCGGGCGCGGGAGGCGGGTCACGCCGCTTTCGGCCGGGGCCGGCGAGAACGCAGCCGCGCCAGGACCGCGAGCGCCAGGAGGGTCACGAGGACGGCCCAAGCCGTGTCGCGAGAAACCAGGGGCGTCGCGGTCACCGCCGCCCCGGATCCGAGCCGGAGATACCGGACCGAGAACCGGCCCTGCGCGGTGTGGGTCCAGATGACATCGGCCCCGTCCCCCGATGCTGCGACGCTCGGATACGTGTTGCCGCCGTCGCTCGCTAGGGGGACCGCGGGTTCCCATCGGGTGGTGAACCGGCGCGCGAAGACGTGGCCGTCATCGGTGTCCCAGACCACGTATACGACTCCGGAGGGCGCTACGGCCAGGGAAGGATGGCGCGCCGGCGACGTCCGTTCCGAAAGATCTGCGGAATCGCTCCATCCACCGGCATTGCGCTGCGAGACCTGGACCACGGAGGCCTGCCCGTCGTGGCGTTCCCACGCGACTACCACCTGCCCTCCCGCCCCCACGGCCAGGTCGGGGTTGAACGCATCCATGCGCGTCGCGAGCACCGTGTCGGGCTCGCTCCACGCGGCACGACGCTCCGCGTATCGGACCTGGTAGGCGCGGCCGTCGAACTGGAACCAGACCGCGTGCAATCCGCCGGTATGGTCGGCCGCAAGGGCTGGGTTGATGGAGTCCGGCTGGCCCGTAGAGATGAGCTGGGGCGGCGACCAGACCCGGCCGTCGAACCCGGTATAAAAAATCTCGTAGATCGAGCCGTGCCGCGACGACGCGGGCAGCGAGCCTTGGCGAATTCCATACCACACGACGTGAGGCAGGCCCGCTGTGTCGAGGGCCAGCCCGGGAAACCCCGCGTATCCCAGGCTGGGAGAGATCCGTTCCGCTTCGGAGATCCAGCGATCCTGCCAGACCCGATGGTAGATCTTGCCGACACCGTCGTCGTACCTCGTCCACACGACATGGAGCCGGCCCGCGGTGTCGCGGGCAAGCGCGGGCAGCCGGGAGGGAATCGCTCCACTGCTCGCCTGGGACGGCACCGTCCAGGCTCTCCCGCCATCCCGAGATTGGACCAGGACGATCTGCGGCACGTCGGCGACCTTTGCCACGTACGCGGCCTGCAATGTGCCCGACGGATCGCGGATGAGCTTCACCTGGTTATTCGACGAGGTGGCGTCCTCCGTGACCCCATCGGCAACCAGCGCCGATGCCGGCCGTGTCGGGGCGGGGCTGCCACGCAGCGCAGTTGGGTAGAACAGTTCGACCAAGAGCACCACGGCGATCAGGAGGACGGGACCGCGCACGGCACACAGATTGGCGGGAGCCGGAGCGCTTCCCTGCCTTTGCGAATCCATTCGCTGCGCCGCTCCGCATGCCGCACATCGTGCCGTATAATGGACGGAGATGTTCGCGCCCGTGTGCGAGGCGCGTGATCGGGAGGCCCACGATGGCGCCGTTGGACCACGATCGATGAGGGGGCGCAGCCAGGGGCAGGGCCGGAGCATGGTGCTGGCGCGGCGCGGCCTCGTCGCGACCGACCACCCCCTCGCGTCGGCGGCCGGTCTGCACGTGCTGGAAAATGGCGGAAACGCCATCGACGCCGCCGTCTGCACGGCCGCGGTGCTGGGCGTGGTCACCCCCATGATGACCGGGATCGGGGGGGACTCGTTCATCCTCTATTACGAAGCCCGGACGAATCGCGTGGCCGCCCTCATCGGCAGCGGCGCGGCGCCGCGAGGAGCGACGCCCGAATATTTCACGGACCGCGGCCATCAGACGATGCCGCTCCGCGGGATGCTCTCCCCATCGGTCCCGGGCGCAGTGGACGCGAGTGCGACCGCGCTCGCTCGGTGGGGAAGCGGCCGGTGGACGCTCGGGCAGCTCCTCACGCCGGCGATTCACTATGCGGAGGCGGGATTCCCTATCACTGAGAAGGTGGCCGAGTGGTTCGATGAGGCCGCCCCGGTGCTCGCGCAGTACCCGTCATCCGCGCGCGTCTTCCTACCGTACGGCCGCCCGCCCCGGGTAGGCGAGAGTCTCGTGCAGGCAGACCTGGCGCGCTCCCTGCGCACCATTGCCGAGGAGGGTCCGCGGGCGTTCTACGAAGGGGCGCTCGCGGAGGCGATCGCGGCGTACGCCGCCGCCCACGGCGGCCTCCTCGGGACCGCTGACCTCGCCGCGCACGCGAGCGAGGTCACGACACCGCTCAGCACCACCTTCCGCGACCTCACGATCCACTGCACACCGCCGCCCTCTCAAGCGTTCGTGCTGCTCGAGATGCTCAACATCCTCGAGCACGACGACCTGGGCGCGCTCCCCTGGGGATCGGCGGACGCGGTCCACCTGATGGTTGAGGCAAAGAAGCTGGCCTTCGCCGACCGCCTCGCGTACGTCGGGGATCCGCGATTCGTATCCAACCCGATGGACCGGCTGCTCGACAAGGCGTATGCGCGTGAGCGGCGCCGGACGATCGATCTCAAACGAGCGCGGGAGACGGTCGGGCCGGGCGCGCTCCGCGAGCAAGTCGGCGAGACGACTGCGTTCGCCGTCGCGGACCAAGAGGGCAACGTGGTCAGTTACATCACGAGCCTGTCTGCGGCCTTCGGGTGCGGAGAGATCGTCGAGGGCACCGGGATCCTGTTGAACAACCGCGGCGGACGCGGCTTCAGCCTGGAGCTGGGCCATCCCAATCTCCTCGCGCCGGGCAAGCGCACGATGCACACGCTCATGGCGTTCCTGGCGACGCGGGGCGGGCGCCCGCAGCTGGCCTGGGCGACACGGGGCGGCGACGCGCAGGCACCGTGGAACTTCCAAGTGTTTAGCAATATCGCGCACCACTGCATGAACGTCCAGGAGGCGGTGGAACGGCCCCGCTGGTTCAGCTTCCCGGCGACCGATCCCTCGACGATCCGGTCCCCGTTTGAACTGCGAATGGAGGCGGGGTTCCCGCCCGAGACATACGAGGGCCTTCGGGAGCGCGGCCACCGCGTCGTTGCGCCCCGTCCCTCCATCGGTGGGGTGCAGGTCATCCAGGTCGACCACGACGACCGGGTCTACTTCGGCGGATCCGACCCGCGGCCCGATGGGCAGGCGGTCGGGTACTAAACCGGACCCAGGCTCGAGCACGGGAGGGCAGAGATGGCCGATCTCAAACATGAGCGGACGCTGATCCTAATCAAGCCCGACGGGATCCAGCGGGCGCTGTCCGGCACGATCCTGGCTCGGTTCGAGCAGGCCGGGCTCAAGATCGTCGGGCTGAAGATGATGCAGGCCCAACGCGCCGTGCTCGAGCGCCACTATCCGGCCGACGAGGCGTGGGTGCGGACGGTCGGAGGGAAGACGCGCGAGGCGTTCGAGAGTTACGGCCTGGACGTCAAGGCGATGATGGGGACGGACGATCCGGTCGCGATCGGCCGCCAGGTGCGCGGCTGGCTGATCGAGTTCATGCAGACGACCCCGGTGATCGCCGCGGTGCTGGAGGGCGTGCACGCGGTCAGCATCACGCGAAAGATTGTCGGCAAGACGCTACCGGTCTTTGCCGAGCCAGGGACGATCCGGGGGGATTTCTCGACAGATGCCCCGACCGTGGCGAACGCCGGCCGGCGCCCCGTCCGCAACCTGATCCACGCCTCCGGCACCGTGGAAGAAGCGGAGCACGAGGTCACGCTGTGGTTTACCTCCCAGGAGCTCTACGCCTACCGGCGGGCCGACGAGGAGGTCATGTTCGGGAAGGAGTAGGCCCTGCGAATCCGACGATTACTGGCCGGTGCCGGCCACGGTCACCACCACGGCGGTGGCGAGCCGGCCGGACACCTCGAGCAACTTGGGGTCGACGCGGTCCACCGTGTCTTTCGGGGTGTCGTAGTATAGATCGTCGGGACGGAAGAGAAACACGACCGGGACCCCCACCCGCTCGAAGTTCATGTGGTCGCTCCCGGGGGAACGCGCCACCTGCGCTTTGATCCCCAGCTGCTCCGCCAGCCGCGCGGCGACCATGACCAGGGAGTCGGTGCCGCGATAGGTCGCCAGTTCCAGGCGCTCCCCGACGCCCTCCATGTCGAGGTTCACCATTCCAATCACGGGATCGGATCCCATGTGGTTGACGTAGTAGTCTGAGCCAAACAAGCCCATCTCCTCGGCCCCGAAGAAGACAAACCGTACGGTTGCCGCAAGCGGCATCCGACGGAGCACCTCGGCGATCTCCAGCGCGACCGCGACGCCGGACGTATTGTCGTTCGCGCCCGGAGCATTATCGACCGTGTCGCGGTGTGCCCCGACCACCAGCACGCGGTGCGAGTCCCTGGCTCCGGGCTTGGTGCCGATGATGTTCCACGTCGTCCGGGTCTCGCTCACCGTCTCGACGTTCAGGTGCGCGGTGACCGGCCCGGAGCGCGCCAGATCCGCGAGTTGCAGCCCTTCGGTACCGGACAGGGCCACAACGGGGATCTTCGTGTCGCGACCCACGAGGCCGCCGAACTCCTCCGCCCGAGAATTATAAATGATGGCGGCCACCGCGCCGGCCGCCGCCGCGTTCACGGCCTTGTCACGGAATGGCAGAGTCCCCCGTAAGATCAGCGCGATCTTTCCCGCGAGCGGCTTCCCCCTGACGTCCTCGGGGCGGCCGATCCCGACGTCGACGAGTTCCGCGGCGATTCCGCCGGGAGGCGACGAGGGCGAGTACAGCATCGCGCGCGGGTGGAGGGTGAGCGTCGAATGCGACGGCAAGGTCAACCCGACTGCGCGCACGCCGAAGTAGGGGAATTGGAACGCCTGCCACTCGACCCGATATCCATCGCTCTCGAGCTGACGCGCGATATACGTGGCCGAGGTCCGATCCTCAGGGGTGCCGGCGACGTGCGGCCCGATCCGCTGGGAGAGCGCCAGCACATGCTGGTAGGCGCGAGCGCCACTCACGTCGCGTAACAGGTCCGAGGGGACTGCCGGCTGACCGGGGACGCTCCCCGGCGCCATCAGCGGGACGACCAAGGCCAGGATGCAGGCGACGACCACGACCCGTTGCTTCACGGCGCACTCCTTGCGCTGAACCTCGTGCTCCCACGGTACGGAGCGCCTCCCGAAATGTCAATGCTCGGGCGACCCCTGACGCCACGCCAAGGGGTGGCCGCGCGCACCGTCGAATTCGTGACTGTGAACCGCCGTATCCTTGCCGTCCTCAGCTTCGGCCACCTGGCAACCGACCTCTCCCAAGGAGCAATCCCCGCGCTCCTCCCCGTGTTCAAGGCGCTGTTCCACCTCTCGTACACCGGGGTCGGCTTTATCGTCCTCATGTCCAATATTAGCTCCTCGATCATCCAGCCGGCGTTCGGGGCGCTCAGCGATCGTCTCGGAATTCGCTGGATGATGCCGCTTGGCGCGCTGCTGGCCGGAGTGGGGATGACCCTGGCCGTGTTCTCCCCAGACTACGTCGTGCTGGTGTCGCTGGTTCTCGTTTCGGGCGTCGGCGTGGCGGCGTTCCACCCCGAGGGGTACCGGTTCGCGGGGCTCGCGGCAGGCAAGCGGCGCGCGACAGGAATGTCCTACTTCTCGGTGGGGGGCAACATCGGATACGGCCTCGGGCCCGCGGCGGCCACGCTGGCCCTCAGCCTCGCCGGAGTCTACGGCATGGGTTACCTGATCGCATTCAGCATCCCCGCGGCGATCCTCATGTGGCGGATGGTGGACCCGAAGCAGCGCGCGCGCCTCGAAGCCGATTGGGTCTCGCCGGCCTCCACTACCACGGGCGCGGCGACCGGCTCGACCGCCCCAAAGGACTCCAACTGGATCCTATTTCTCCTGATCGTGTTCGTGGCCCTGAGGTCCTGGATCTCGAGCGGCACGGCGAATTTTATTCCCCTGTACTACACGGGGATACGCCACCTGGACCCGCGGTATGGCGGGCTCATGGTGAGCCTCTTCCTCGGCGCCGGCGCGGCAGGCACGCTCTTCGGCGGTATCGCGGCCGACCGATTCGGGCGCCGGAACCTCCTCATCTTCTCGATGGCGATCCTGCCCCCGCTCCTGTTGATGCTCACCCGGACGGGCGGACTAGTGACGTGGGCCGCCGCCACGATCGGGGGGATGGCGGCGGTGAGCACCTTCGCGGTCGTAATGGTGATGGCGCAGGACCTGATTCCCGCGCGGATCGGCATGATCTCCGGCCTCATCATCGGGTTCGCGGTGGGGATGGGCGGGATCGGCGTCACCCTGCTCGGCGCCATCGCCGATCGATGGGGGCTGCAGACGGCGATGGACATCACCGCGTTCCTGCCGGTCGCGGGGCTCGTCATCGCGCTGGCGCTTCCGTCCGAAAGAGCGAGCCGAGCCCGGCCCGACCGGGCGCCCGATGCGGAAAGGCGGGCAGCAGGAGAATCGTTGGATTATAGATAACCCGAGGCTCCTGGAGAACATATGATGACACCCGCCGACGCTCACAAAGGACGGGGCGGCCGCCGGCAGTTACTAAAGGGCGGCCTCGCCGCCGTCGTGTGGCTGTTCGCCGGTCGGGCGCAGGCGGCCCCGCCACGGGCTCCGACCCCGGCGCCTGCGCCACCGGCACCGCCGCGTCCTCCACGCCCGGGCGATCCACCCGACAAGCAGACGGAGTCGGGCATCACCGTCCAACCCACCGACCCGGCGATCACGGCCGGCGCGGTTGAGTATCCCGGTGTCACCGGGCCGCTGCTCGGCTACCTCGCCGCCCCCAAGGGATCCGACGTGTATCCTGGAGTGCTCGTCCTCCACGACTTGGCGGGCCTGACCGAACATTTCAAGGACATCGTCCGCAGGCTCGCCAAAGCGGGTTTCGTCGCGCTGGCCCTGGATCTCGCGTCGCGGGCCGGAGGGACGGGGAAACTCGGCGATCCCGTGAAGGTCAACACCACCCTGCAAGGACTGGGCCCGATGCAGTTCCTCCAAGACCTGAACGGGTCGGTGCGCTATCTCGAAGCCCTCCCGTTGGTGGCCAAGACTCGGATTGGCGCCCTCGGATTCGGGGTGGGGGGGAACCTCCTCTGGCTGGTCCTCACCGGCAACGCCGACGTCAAGGCCGCCGTGTCCGTCTCGGGGACGATTCCGTCGGACCGGGTCGTCTCGAACCTGCAGGCGGCCGTGCTGTCCATCTACGGCGAGAACGATCGAAGGGATGAAGAGGCGATCACCGACTTCGACAACGCGATGAAGAAGGCCGGGCTGGCGTTCACGCTGAAGGTGGAGCCCAAAGCCGGGCGCAACTTCTTCAACGACACGACCCCCGCGTACGTCCCCGCAGCGGCGAAAGACGCCTGGGGGATGGCCCTCGACTGGTTCGCGCTACATCTCAAGGGATAGCGGGTGAGCATCGCGGCCAAACCCGCGGCGGCGCTCGATGCGATCGTCCGCGCAAGGGTCGTGCCGATCATCCGGACCGCGTCCCGCGAGTGGGCGGTCCAGGCGGCCGAGGTGCTGGCCGCGGCTGGCCTGACGGTCATCGAGGTGACGTTTACAGTCCCCGACGCGGCGCAGGTCATTCGTGGCCTCCGCGCCCGGTTTCCGCATGTGCTGATCGGTGCGGGCACAGTGACGCATCCCCAAACGGCCGAGGAGGCCGTCGACGCCGGCGCCCAGTTCCTCTTGAGCCCATCGCTCTCCCCCGGCATGGTCGAGGTCGCGCACCGCAGGGGGGTCCTTGCGGTCCCGGGAGCCTTTACGCCGACCGAGGTGGTCCAAGCGCTTGATCTCGGCGCGGAGATGGTCAAGATCTTCCCCGCCGAGACCGGGGGCCCTCGCCACATCCGAGCGATTCTGGCGCCGCTCCCCCACGCTCGATTGCTGCCGACCGGCGGGGTCACTCCTGAGAACATTGGCGAGTGGTTCCGGGCGGGCGCCGTGGCGGTAGGGATCGGCAGCGCGCTCGTCGGCCCGGGTGACCGGCCGGTCGACGCGGCGGCCCTGCGGGCGCGCACCGGCACGATGATCCAGGCCCTTGCCGCGCGCTAGGCCCGGCCGCCGATCCGGCGCCTCGCGAACCAGCGCGCCGGCGGTCGTCGGGATCGGCGAGACCCTCCTCCGTCTCGCCCCGCAGGGCGGAGACACCCTCGAAACCGCGCCGGCGCTTGCGGTTCAGGTCGGCGGTGCGGAGGCCAACGTCTGCGCCGGGCTGGCGCAGCTCGGTGTGCCGGCAGCCTGGATCTCTCGGTTGCCTGCCAACCCCCTCGGGCGGCGGATCGCGACCACGATTCGCGGCTACGGCGTCAACGTCGACGGCGTCCTATGGGCGGCGGCCGAGGGCCGCGTCGGCCTCATGCTGGTGGAGCCCGGAGCCGGACTGCGGGCGGCCGAGGTATTGTATTACCGGCTCGACTCCGCATTCGCGGGGATCGAGCCCGATGCGGTGGCCTGGAACATCCTTCACGGCGCGCGCATCGTCCACCTCACGGGGATCACGCCGGGGCTCGGCCCGAACGCGGCCCGGCTCGTCGCGCGCGCCATCGCGGAAGCCCGTCGACGAGACGTGCGGATCTCCTTCGACGTCAACTACCGCGCCAAGCTATGGACTCCGGCGGCTGCCCGAAAAAGGATCGAACCGCTCCTTCGAGGCCTCGACATCATCATCCTCAACGATCGGGACGCGTCCGCGGTGTTCGGCGAGCGCGGCGAACCCGAAGAGGTCGCGCGGGCGCTCCGCTCGCGGTTCCGCTGCGGCGTCCTCGTGCTGACGCTCGGCGCCCTGGGGGCACTGGCCGTGGATCGGGCCGGCACACACCGCGCGAACGCGTATCCGACGGAGATCATCGACCGGATCGGGCGGGGCGACGCGTTTGTCGCGGGATTCCTCTACGGCTACATGAGACGGGACGCCGCCACGGGCCTGCGGTATGGGGCGGCGATGGCGGCGCTCAAGCAGACGTATCGCGGGGACGTATGCCTGGCGACGCCGGAAGCCGTCGAGGCCGTGCTCCGGGGGGAGTCAGGCGCCTTCCACCGTTGATCCGAGCTCAGCGCACGAACAGGAAATTGCTGTACAAGATCTCCAGCGTCGCGTCGAACCGGCTCGTGCGGACCAGCTGATGGGCCAGGAGCCAGGCGCCGTTCTGGCGCGTGTACCGCTGCTCGCTCTCGATCGTTCCCCAGTTGTATTCCAAGGTACCGTCGGTGATGAGTCCGCGCTCGTAATCAATCCACCCGATCATGGAGCGAGGATTGTTGTTGGCGTCCCGGGCTTTGCCCTGCACCAAGTAGTAGTGCTCGCGCTCCACCAACTTCTCGCCGAGGACATGGAAGTCGAACCGGCCGAGAAACGCCTCCATGGGCTCGCTGGCCTCGAACAACTGGCCGAGGACGTACTTGTTGACGGCCCAGCAGAGCAGGCCCGCGCTGCTCTGGTCGATCTTCACGGACTGACGGCCGCCCGCCATCTGCATCGTCCCGGTGAACTCGCAGTCGGGGGCTTCGCTCTGCGGCTTCCTGACCCTCAGCTTGAACACGACCTCCGCGGACTTCACGTCGGGAGTGTCGGCGTTGGCGTTGAGCACTCGGTGCAGAATCTCGGGCACCGACGGCTGCGCCGCCGCCGTGCCCGCGAACAGGAGCACGACCAGCGCCGTCGCGATCACGTGTCTCATCTTCATCGTGTCGGTCCCTCGCACATGCGTGACCATCGATGCGACCTTCCCGATTGTACCGCAGCGATGGCGGCCCCGGTGAGCCGGATCCGGCACCCTCCTTCGTTCGACGGATTCCACGCGTGTGTCGAGACTTCCCGCCAGAGTGCGACGACAGGAGAGGACGGCGACGCCCGTCGAATAGGGGAAGACTCGGGCGCAGGCCGCGTCATCCGACTCCCTCACTCGAGCACTTCATCCAAGGAGGCCGCATGACCCGCGATACGCATGTCCTGACGCGAGCCTACCGGGCGCTCGCACTGGCGACTGCGGCCGCGGCGTACCTGCTGATCCTGCTGGGGGGCCTGGTCCGCATCAGCGGCGCCGGCCTCGCCTGCCCGGACTGGCCGCTTTGTCACGGCCTTGTGATCCCGCCGCTTACGGGGGCTGTGCTGATCGAGTACACACATCGCCTGGTCGCCGCATCCGTGAGCCTGCTCGTTCTCTTGACCGCGATCGCGGCGTTCTTGGTCCGAACGCAGCTCCCCCGCGCGGCGGCGACGTCGCTGTGGGTTCTGGCCATCGTCGCCGTCCAGATCGTGCTCGGAGCGCTCACCGTCACGCTCCACCTCACCCCGGCGCTCGTCACCATCCACCTCGGCGTTGCCAATCTGTTTCTGGCCGCGCTGCTTCTCCAGGCGGTGGGAGCGCTGCGCGGGGCCGCCGACGCCCCCCCCGCGGCCGCTTCCTTCCGCCGGCTGGTCTTCGCGGCGCTCACGGCGACGTACGTGATGATCCTCATCGGCGGGTACGTGGCCTCGAGCGGGGCCGGGCTCGCCTGTCCCGATCTCCCGTTCTGCCGTGGGACCGCGCTCATGCCCGCGGACGCGGGCGCCGCCGTGCACATGCTGCACCGAGTGTGGGCGCTCGTCGTGCTCGCGCTCGTGCTGGCGACGGCGGCCGCCGCTTCGAAGATCGGGGGACGGTCCGTCGTGGCAGCCGCGCGCCTCGCGGAGGCGCTCGTGCTCGTCCAGTTCACCCTAGGCGTCGCCAACATCGTCACGCATCTCGCACCGGTGGTGCGCGGAGCCCATCTCGGCATCGCCGCGCTGCTCTTCGGGACCCTGGTCGTGCTGAGCCGCCTGACCGCGGCGGCGCCCCAGGGCGCCCCGAGTCCGGCAGGATCGCGGGAGGGCCGGCGGACGCTCCCGATCGCGGGGGGCTCGATCGACGGACCGACGCGCGCGCTCCCCTGGGGGGCCGCAGGCACGCCGCCGGCGAAATTGCGGGCCGCCGCGAGGGCGCTCCGGGATTACGCCGCGCTCATGAAACCCCGCATCATCATGCTGCTACTCGTGACCACGGCCACGACGATGATCATCGCCGCGCCCCACCGGGTCGCGCTCGGGGTACTGCTGCTCACCTTGCTCGGGGGCACGCTCGCCGCCGGGTCTGCCAACGCCTTCAATATGTACGCCGACCGAGACATCGACGCCGTGATGCAGCGGACGTGTTTACGCCCGGTGCCGTCAGGGCGTCTCCGCCCCACTCAGGCGCTCGGATTCGGCGTCTTGACGGGGCTCCTCTCGGTCGTCGTGATGGCGTGGGGGGTGAACATCCTCAGCGCCGTGCTCTCCACCGCGGGCATCGCGTTCTACGTTGTGGTCTACACGCTGTGGCTCAAGCGGACCACGCCGCAGAACATCGTGATCGGCGGCGCGGCCGGAGCGGTGCCGCCGCTTGTCGGCTGGGCGGCGGCGACGGGGCACGTCGCGCTGCCCGCCGTCGTGCTGTTCGCGATCGTGTTCTTTTGGACGCCTCCGCACTTCTGGGCGCTTGCGTTGGGCAAGATCGAAGATTATCGCGCGGCGGGGATCCCGATGCTGCCGGTGGTGCGCGGGGCCAGAGAAACCCGGCGCCAGATCCTGCTCTACTCTGTCGTGCTCGCCGGCACCACGCTGTTGCTGTACTTTCCCCTGCACACCTGCGGCACCGTCTACCTCGCGGCCGCGCTTGTCCTGAACGGGCTGTTCGTCGCGCTCGCGGTTGCGGTCGCGACGGGGCGAGCCGCGTGGGCGCCGCCCGCGCTCTTCGGCTACTCGATCATCTATCTCGCGCTGCTCTTCGGCGCGATGGTCGCGGACCGGCTGATCCTCGGCTGAACCCGCTCCCCACGGGTCAACCGCTCTGGCGGTACCGTGGGTGCCACTCCCGCCCGGTCCACGTTGTCACCTTTCGCGGGGTGATCCGGATGAGGTACCGGGGCCGATCATCCGTCCGGGCCGCGTATTCCGCGCCCTGCGATCCCATGTACCGCACGACCATCCGCGCCACGATCGCCTTGATCCGTGGGCTCCGCGACGGCGCCACAGGGCCTTCGAGAATATCCGCGGTGCCCTGGAACAGGACGCGTGTGTGGGACAGATGCTGGTCATCTGCCACGTGGAACGCGACATGCGGATCCGCTTGGATGTGGCGAACATACGCCGCCCGTTCCCGCGCGACGATGTCGACGGTCCGCTCATGCGGGTGGTACTCGAACCACACCGGGGTCACGTGAGGGACCCGCTCCGACGTCGTCGTCGCCAGCCGCCCGTTCCACGGCGCGGCCAAGAACTCGGCGATCTCCTGATCGGTCAGGCCGCCGTTCCGGCCTTCCCACGAGGGGGACGTGATCATCCGATACCTCCTTGGCGGACCATTGGTGCCGGCCCGTTGGTCCTCGCTTACCACGCCCCCGCCGCCGCTCCCTGCGTCCCCGCGGTTGGGAGGAATCCTCGGGCGTGCCAGCAAACCCACCTCCTACCTGCCGTGACCCGTGCGCACCGCACAGCCGTGGCGCCGGGTTGCCGGCGTGAGGGGGGATCACCGTGGCCGATCACACCGAGCATCTCAAGAAGGTTCCGCTGTTCGCGGGGATCCCGGAGGCACAACTCCACCGGATCGCAAACGGCGTCAAGGAGCGCAAATTCGAGCGCGGGGCTTCGATCGTCTCGGCCGGCGACCCCGGGCATGGATTCTATCTCATCGTTCACGGCGAGGCCGAGGTCAAGCGGGACGGCCGGACGATCCGCACGTTAGGGCCGGGCGATTATTTCGGGGAACTGGCGCTCGTCCGGGAAACGCCCCGTACCGCGACGGTCGTCGCGAAAGAACCCACGACCTGCCTGGCGCTGACGCGGTGGGACTTCAAGGGCATCCTCGACGCCAACCCGGCGATTGCGATTCGCCTCCTGGAGACGGTAGCCAGCCGCATTCAGGAAGACGAAGCAACCCGCTAGCGGGAACGTTACGCCGAGATCGCCGCCTCCGCCTCGCGGACCCGCCGCGACAACGTCGCCATAATGATTAGCGCGAGAGACGGCGCCGCGAGCATCAAGGCCCAGAACTCGCGGTGGCCCAGGACCAGCAGTCGCATGTCGGTCGCAGCCTCCACGCTTGCCGAGCGCGGGCCGCCGTCGATCAGGCTCATCTCGCCGAAGAACTTCCCCGGCCCCAACCGCACCGTCCGTCCGCGGCCGGCCCTCACGGTTGCGTAGCCCTCGATGATCACGAACAGTTCATGGCCGATCTCGCCTGCGGTCGCCAGCCGCTTTCCCGCGGGGACGCCCAGGTCGTCCGCGAGCCGGCCGATCCGCTCGAGTTGTTTCCGAGAGAGACCCTGAAAGAGTGGAACCTTTTGCAGTAGGACCGTCTTGCTTGACCGCCCGAACACCATGCCCTCTCCCCCCCGCGCCGCCCTCGTGGCGTGATTCACGGTTCTGGCCGGGCTTTCCTCCGCCCACCGGCTACCTGATGAGAGCGAGCGCCCTCTGCACGATCCGCTTCACGGATATGTCGGCTGAGACGTCGCGGTTGCCGAGCACGATGTCCACCAGCAGCATCTTAAGATCTTCACGGCGCGCGGCCACGCGCACGAGCCGGTTGAGGAGCAACGCGTTGAGCGAGGCGTCCCGCAGGCGCCGGCAAAAGGTGAACAGCCGCTCAAATCGTCCCCGCAGGAGGCGGTCATACTCCGCAAGATCGGATCGAGACGGTCCGCCGTTGCGGAGTGCCGCAGCGACGGTGTCGGCCGCGATCTGCGCGGACTCAAGCGCGTAATCGATCCCCTCGCCGGTGAGCGGGTTCACGAGGCCCGCCGCTTCGCCCACCAGCACCACGCGGTCGCCCGACGTCGGCGCGTCGGGAAAATCGACCCTGAGCGGATAGCCCCGCACCGGTTGGCTCCGGCGCGCCCCCTCTAACTGTCCGGCCATCGCTCGCCCCTTGACGAAGGCGTCAAAGGCCACCCGGGAATGCGCGGGCCGGCGGCGGGCCTTGAGCCTCGATGGGAAATATCCGACCCCCACGTTGGCGGAAGTCGCAGAGAGCGGGAACACCCATCCATACCCCGGCAGAGGCACGCCGTCGAACCGGATCTGGATGCGGTCGCTGAGGCCGGAGGCATCCTCGTAGTAGGCGCGCGCCGCCAGCATCATCTGCGGCGTTTCGGACAGGAGTCCAAGCTTCCTGAGCAGCCCCGTTGAGGCGCCGGTGGCCACAATGGCGATTCGGGCACGGAGCGAGAGCGGCCGCCCCATGCGCGTCCCCTCGATCACAACCCCCTGCGGGGACTGTTCTATACCGGTGACGAGCACCCCGCTCTCGAACCGTGCTCCACCCTGGACGGCGCGCCGCCGGATGATGTCGTCGAGCCTCATCCGCGGAACCACAAGCATCGACGTCGGGAGCCCGCCGGAGCCCGGGAGCGACGCTCCTGTTGAATATCCGTTGGGTGCGAGGATCTCAACCCCTCTGATCCGTTGCCCCTCCCGGGCGAGGTCGCCGAGGACCCCCAAGTCGTCGAGCACGCCGACGGCGCGCGGAGTCAGGCCGTCTCCTCAGGTCTTGTCGCGAGGAAACTCGGATCTGTCGAGGAGCACGACCTCAAGCCCGCGACGGCTCAAGTAGTATCCGGCCGCGGACCCTCCCGGGCCCGCGCCGACGATCGCCACGTCGCATGACTCGCGCATCAGCGCCACCTCTTCGTCGGAGAAGCGGGATGCCCCTACAAAAAACACAACGGCCGCCGAGGCACTCTGCCGCGGCG
>DASSXJ010000130.1 GCA_035703895.1 bacterium
CGAAGGGGGACGGTTCCATGACGAATCGGAGTCCGGTCGGTCTGTGGCTCAGCGGGATGCTGCTCCTGTCACTGACGGCGGCTTCGGCCTGGGGAGCCAGTCCGACCCCCAAATCGGGCGGCGTCCTCAACGCCATGCACCGCGAGGATCCTCCCAGCCTCAGCATCCACGAGGAAGCCACGGTCTCTGTCAACTGGGGCGTGATGCCGTGCTACAGCAACCTCGTCCTCTTCAACCCGCTCCGCGGCCAGGAAAGCCCCGCCACGATCGTCGGCGAGCTCGCCGAGAAGTGGGCCTGGCGCGACGACGGCAAGACACTGGTCTTCACCCTCCGCAAGGGCGTGCGCTGGCACGACGGCCAGCCCTTCTCGAGCAAGGACGTCAAGTACACTTTCGACGTCGTCCGCGGGGCGCCGGGCACCCCGGCATTGAGGCTGAACCCCCGCAAGGTCTGGTACGCGCAGATCCAAGCCATCGATACGCCGGATCCCGACACGGTCGTCTTTCGGCTCAAGCGACCTCAACCGGCGCTCCTGATGCTGCTGGCCTCAGGGTACTCCCCCGTCTACCCGGCCCATATCCCTGCGGCCGAACTTCGAACCCGCTGCGTTGGCACCGGACCATTCAAGCTCAAGGAGTATCGCCCCGGCGAACTGATCGAGCTCGTCCGCAACCCGGACTACTTCATCAAGGGACGCCCCTACCTCGACGGGATCCGATTCATCATCATCAAAGAGCGCGGCACCCGCATCGCGGCCCTCCAGGCGGGCCGGCTGGACGTCACGATGCCCCAGGAGGGCACCAGAAACGCCGCCGAGCAGCTCAAGAAAGCGATCCCCAGCATGGTGGTCGCGGAGGTCAGCCAGAGTATCAACGATAACCTGCTGATGAACTTCAAGCGACCGCCCTTCACCGACCCCCGCGTCCGGCGGGCCCTGAGCCTGGCGATCGACCGGCGGGCGTACGTGCAGGCCGTCCGGCAGGGCGGCGCCGTCGTCGGGGCCTCGATGCTGCCGCGCCCCTGGGGCGTGTGGGGGCTCGCCCCGGACGACCTCGCCGGCCTGCCCGGGAGCGGTGACCCGGCGAAGCAGAAGGCCGAGGCGCGCCAGCTTCTCTCCGAGGCGGGATTCGGCCCCGGCCACCCGATGCGCCTCGTCGTCAGCACCCGGGCGATTGCGCAGTATATCGACATGGCCACCTTTGTCGTCGACCAGCTGAAGCAGATCGGGGTCGAGGCCACCCTCGACCAGGTCGAGAGCGCGGTGTGGTTCGCGAAGCTCACCCGCGGCGAGTATGAGCTGGGCGCCAACCTGACCGGGGTGAGCGTGGACGATCCCGACTCCAACTTTTACGAAAACTACGTCTGCGGTTCCCCGCGGAACTACTCGCAGTACTGCAACTCCGACGTGGACCGCCTGATCGACGAGCAGTCGCAAATGGCCGACCAGGTGAAGCGCCGGCGGCTCGTTGCGGAGATCCAGAAGAAGCTCGAGCTCGACGGCGCGCGGCCCATCCTGGGGTGGAGCAACGATTACTATGCGATGTGGCCCTACGTGAAGAACCTCGTCCCGCACCAGAGCGTCTACAACTACGGGCGTTTCCAGGAGGTCTGGCTCGACCGGTAGGGATTCTCGCCGATGCGGACGTTTCTCGCTCGGCGGCTGGCGCTCGCGGCGTTCACGCTCGTTGCGATGTCGGTGGTCATCTTTGTGCTCCTCCGTCTCGTCCCGGGGAACATCGTCGATCTGCTCTTCCAGTCTGCCGGGCTCGTGGATCCATCGGAAAAACAGCGCCTGGCCCACGAGCTCCTGCTCGACCGGCCCGTCGCCGTCCAGTACGTCCAGTGGGCGGCGGCGTTGCTGCACGGCGACCTCGGAAAATCGTACCGGTACGGACTGCCGGCGTGGCAGATCATCCGGCCCCGCATCCCGATCACCGTCGAGCTCGCGGTGCTCGCCATGGCCGTGTCTATCGCGATCGGCCTGCCCACGGGCGTCGTGAGCGCGACCCGGCAGAATACGTGGCTGGACTACGGCCTCAGGATCTTCAGCCTCGCCGGGCTGTCGATGCCGGCGTTCTGGCTGGGCATGGTGATTATCATCTTGCTCGTGCGGACCTTCGGGTGGATTCCGTCGATGCTCTACATCGCCCCGTGGGTCGATCTCCGGGCCCACCTCCTGCAGTTCTTGTTCCCTGCCCTGTCGGCGGGATACCGGAGCGCCGCGTTGATCAACCGGATTACCCGGTCCTCGATGCTGGAGGTGCTTCGCGAAGACTACGTACGGACGGGCCGGGCGAAGGGCCTCGCCGGCCGCTCGGTCGTCTACCGCCACGCCCTCAAGAACGCCCTCCTCCCCGTCGTGACCGTGATCGGGACCGAATTTGCGTTTCTGATCGGGGGGTTGATCGTGACCGAGACCGTCTTCAACCTCCCGGGGGTGGCCCGCTATCTCGTCGATGCGATTCTCTGGAGAGACTATCCGGTCGTGCAGAACCTCGTCATGTTCATCGCGATCGTGGTCGTGCTCGCAAATTTGGCCGTCGACGTGTTGTACGCGCGGCTGGATCCCCGGGTGCGGTACGCGTGAAGACCAGCGTGGTCCGGTTTCTCCGCAGGCAACCGCTCGGTGCGGCCGGCGGCGTGGTCATGGCGCTGGTCATGCTCGCCGCGTTCGCGGCGACGGCGGTCTCGACGGATGACCCCACGCGAACCAATGCCGCGCAGACGTTTCTGCCGCCCGGTCCGCGTCACTGGCTCGGGACCGATCACTTGGGACGGGATATCTACAGCCGGCTCGTCCACGGTGCTCGCGTGTCCCTCGCCGTGGGGCTGACGACCAGTGCGCTCGGAGGCCTCCTGGGGGGCGCCGTGGGGATCGCCAGCGGCTACGGGAGCGGCGCCGCGACGGCCGTGATTCAGCCCATCCTGGACATCATGCAGGGGTTTCCCCTGCTCGTCCTTGCACTCGTGCTCACCGCGGCCCTCGGACCGTCGCTCCCGACCGTGATCGTCGCGATCGCGGTCCCCTTCGTTCCGCGGGTCGCCCGGGTGGTACGGGCAACGACGCTGGCGATCCGGGAGTCCATCTACGTCGAGGCGGCCCAGGCGCTGGGCGCGAGCGGACTCCGGGTGGCCGTCCGGCACATCGTGCCCAACACGCTCGCGCCGTTGATCGTGCTGACGACGGCACAGTTGGGCAGCGCGATCCTGGTCGAGGCGGCCTTGAGCTTCCTGGGCCTAGGCGTGCCGGAGCCGTACCCCTCCTGGGGACGGATGCTGTCGGTCTCCGCGGCGGAGTTCGCCCAGCGCGCGCCGTGGGTGGTGATTTTCCCCGGGGTCGCGATCAGCGTGGTCGTGTTCGCCAGCAACCTCTTGGGGGACAGCCTGAGGGACTTCCTCGATCCACGCCTGCGGATCTGACCCTTACGTGGTCCGCCGCGCCAAGTATTCCGCTTCCTGCTCCATCCATTCCTCGACGGCCGCCCGGACGATCTCGTAGCTCGTCCCCCGACCCTCCCCCACGATCGGACCCGCGGGCGATCGCCTGGCGATCCACAGCCACCCGCCTCCACGCACACGGGCAAACGCTACGAGAACCCGCACGGTCCCCTGAGGCGTCTCGCGTCTGATGAGTTCGTCGCGCATCGGAGCCCGGCCTCAACTGCTCCCGAGATGCCGCAGGCGGTATGCGCCTCCGAAGCCGGTTGAAAACTCCACCTCGGCGCCGAGTGACCGCAGAAACCCGAGGACCTCGCGAGAGAACGCCGACCCGCCGGGAATCGACGGAATGGAGACGCGGCGGGCCCGGCCGGCTTCGACGTCCTGGATGGTGTGGACAAGCGAGATGGCGCCAAACGAGAGGAGCTTAGAGAGGATTTCGTCGCGGCTCATGAGGCCTCCGTGTGTACGTCAATTGGGTCGATGCAAGGGTACGACTAAGAGCAACCGACGGTGATACGTAGTGCCGCTTGGGCGATGGGATTCTCCTTGGCCCCGGCCGACTCCTGCCGAGGAAGGTCCGAACTTATCCCTTCACGGCCCCCGCGGTCAGGCCGGAGACGTAGTGGTCCACGAAAAAGGTGTAGATGACGGCGATCGGTACGGAGCCGAGCAAGGCGGAGGCCATAAGCGGCCCCCAGAACAGCACATCCGCCTTGATGAGATCGCTCACCGTCCCGACCGGAATGGTCTTGAGCGGGCCGGAGGACATGAAGATCAGCGCGTAGAGAAACTCGTTCCATGACAGGGTGAAGGAGAAGATCGCCGCCGACAAGATCCCCGGCAACGAGAGGGGCAGCACGATCTTGAAGAGGGTCCCCAGCCGGCTGCTGCCGTCGATCAGCGCGCACTCCTCGATCTCCCGGGGGATCGTCCGAAAGTACCCCATCAGCAGCCATGAGCCGAAGGGAATCAGGAAGGTAGGGTACGTGAAGATGAGCGCCCAGTAGGTGTTGTACAGGTGCAGCTTGGCCACGACCTGCGCGAGCGGGAGGAAGAGCAGGGTCGGCGGCACGAGATAGGCCAAGAAGATCCCGACCCCCATCGCGCTGCCGCCGGGGAACCGCAGACGAGCAAGCGCGTACCCGATCAGGACGCTGCACGAGAGCGCGAGGGTGGTCGCGGCAACCGAGACGATGAGCGTGTTCTTCGCCCAGACAAGGAACGCGGTCTCCTGGAACAGGTACAGGTAATTCTTGGGCGTGAAGTGCTGGATCAAGAACGGATTGAAGCGCAGGTTGAAGAGGTCGGTGGGCGGCTTCAGCGACACGACGATCATCCAATAGAACGGCAGCAGGAGGAACACCAGGAAGAGGGCGAGCGGGACGTAGACCGTGAGGATGCGACGTCCCAGCGCGGCGCTCCCGACCATCCTAGGCGACCTCCCGACGCAGGTAGCGCAGGAGCAAAATAGCCAGCACCGCTAGGATCGGGAACATGTACAGCGCGATCGCGGCGCCCTGGCCGATCGCGGTCGCGCTCAGGCCGATCTGGTACGCGTAGGTGCCGAAGATGTGGGTCTCGTTGGCCGGGCCGCCCTTCGTCAGCACGTAGATCAGCTGGAAGTCCGCGAACGTCATGATGATGGAGAACAGCGTGCTGACCAGCATGACGCCCAGGATGATCGGGACGGTGACGTTCCAGAATCGCTGCCAGGCGCCCGCGCCGTCGATCGCTGCCGCGTCGTGCAGCTCCGCCGGCACCGCCTGGAGGCCCGCCAGGATCGTGATCGCGAAGAACGGGGTGCCGCGCCAGATGTTGGCGACCATCACCGACACGATCGCCAGCACCGGGGTCCCGAGGAAGTTGATGTTCCGCGTGATCAGCCCCCAGTGCTTGAGCAGCCACGAGAAGGGGCTGAAGATCGGATCGAACAGCATGAGCCACCCCAGGCTGCTGAGCGCCGTCGGCACGATGAAGGGCATGAGCACGCCGGCCCGGATCGCGTTGCGAAACGGGATGGCGGTGTTGAGCACCAGCGCGAGCCCCAAGCCCAGCATGAGCTTGAAGGGGACGGTCACCAGGGCATAGACGAACGTGTTGCGCGCCGTCTGCCGGAAGATGCTGTCCCCCAGCAAATGGACGAAGTTCTGGAGCCCGACGTAGCGGCCCGGGTGTCCGATCATGCTGTCGGTCAGCGACAGCCACAGACCGAGGAAGAACGGATAGGCCATGAAGATGACCAGCAGCAGCGTACCCGGGAGCATCAAGAGGAGCCCCAGGCTCGGCTCGCGTTCCAGCAGCGAGCGCGGATACGTCGCACCGCGGCGGCCGGCGGAGAGCGGCTCTGGGCGCGCCGCGGCGGGATGGAGGTCCGGCATCGGCGCCTCGGGAACGACCCTAGGGTGAGGTCCTAGCCGCCGTAGATCGCCTGCAGCTGGTCGGCCCCCCACTTGATCGAGCCGGCGGCGTCTCCGGATTGCACCGCCTTGGCGAAGGTATCGACGATGATGTACTTCGAAAAGGCGAGGCCGGATTTGGCGTTCGGTGGGCCCGCCCACCCCTGGTCGCGGCCGATCGACGGCTGCAGGCTGAACGCGTACATCTTGGGATCTTTCCCCCACATCGGGTCCTTGGCCCACTTCTTGGTGCTGGGCAGTTGGTATCCCCCCTGGATGTGGATCCAGTCGCCGTACTGCTTGTCGTCGAACCACCAGGCGAGAAACTCTCTTGCCCCAGCGACGTTCTTGGAGTTCTTGAGAATGCCGAAGGTACGTGCTCCAAGCAGGGAGAAGCGGCCGGTCGGGCCTTTGGGGATGAGCGTGTGGTTCATATCCTTGGCGATTTCGGGAAAGTCCTTCAGGGCGACGGCGTAGATGCTCGACCCGTTGAGCGTCATTGAGATCTGTCCGGCGTGGAACGCTTTGTTGTTGCTGCTGTCGTCCCACGACGGCCCGGTCTCGTCGAAGCCGTCCTTGTAGGCCTGGATGAACCGCTTCATCGCGTCGACGAACATCGGCTTGTTGAACGCGATGGTCTTGCCGTCCTTCTCCACCTCCATAGCGCCATTGCTCCACATGTACGGGTAGCAGAAGCTCCCGGGGTCGCCGAGGCTGTGGCCGAGCGCCTGGCCCAGCGGACGGCCTTTCGCCTTGAGCTTCTTCCCGAGGGCGAACCACTCATCGAATGTCAGGTCGAGGAACTTCCCGGTCCTGGCCTGCTCCGCGGGATCGGGGAGGTTGACCCCGACCTCCTTGAGCCAGCTGATCCGGTAGTTGAGCGAGTCGTTCGAGTTCCCGTGCGACACCCCGAGGTACCGGCCGTTGACCTTGATGTCGTTGGCGACGAAGCCTTCCCATCCCCCGCCCTTCTTGGCGACCGCCTCGGCGAGATCGGTCAGGTCGACGAGGTTCTCCGCGTACAGGTAGTTCCATCCCGGGAACAACTCCACGATATCGTAGCCGCCGGCCTGAATCGCCGCGGAGATCTTGGGCTGCAGGTCGGGCCAGTTGAGGAAGTCGGTGTTCACGGTGACACCCTGGACCTGTCCCCACTCCTGGGCCTGTTTCTTATAGAGATCTTGAGCCGCGGGAATGAAGTACGTGGCCTGGAGGATCGAGAGCGACGTCCCCTTAAGTTGGGCGGGCGCCGCCGCACCCCAGCGCCACAGACCTGGAACCGTCCCCAGGGCGGTCAGCCCGAGGGCACCGGTCCCCGCGGCCTTGAGCAAGGCCCGCCGGGAAATGCCCGGAGCGCCCTTACGAACCGAGCGCTCCCCATGAGCTCGCCAGCCTTTCCGTGCCTTTGCCATCGCACACCCCCTGCCCTAGGAGCCGCGCGGGAGAGTTCTCCTCGCCTGCAGCACACCCCTTCGTGACGTGCCGGGGTTACGGACGAAACGCGTCTTTGAGGATCGTGACCCGCCGGTCCCCAGAGGCATCGACCCACACCTCGACGACGTCGAACCGGCACGCCCGATCCCCCAGCCCGCGGCGGACCAGGTAGCCCGCGGCCAGCTGAGCGAGCGCGTGCCGCTTGCGGGGGCCGACGCACTCGGCCGGGGTGCCGTAGGTGCTGGACCGCCGGGTCTTCACCTCCACGAAGACGAGGTCACCGGCGTCTTCGGCGATCACGTCGAGTTCGCCGCGCCGGAGGCGCACGTTTCGCTCGACGATCCGGTACCCCTCGGCGCGCAGCGCCTCCACCGCCGCGTCTTCGCCGGCGCGACCCAGGCGCCGGCGGGACCCCCCAGACGCTCGGCTATCCGAACGGGTCCGCGAGCCGTCCGGCATCGCCGAGCAACTCGAACAGCGCAATCTGAGCGACCGGCAGGAACGCGCTTCGATGGACCACAGATCGTCCCAGGCGCACGAGCGCCGTGAGGTGCTGGGCCGTCCCGTACCCCTTGTGCTGGGCGAACCCGTATCCTGGAAACGCGAGATCGAGATCATGCATCAGCCGGTCCCGCGCCACTTTGGCGACGATGGACGCGGCGGCGATGCAGGCGCACGATGCGTCACCCCGGATCACGGCCGCGTGCTCCAGGTCGAGCGGGAGACGGTCGCGCCCGTCGATCAGGGCAAAGTCAGGAGGGGGAGCCAGCAATTCCAGGGCCCGCCGCATCGCGAGACGGGAGGCCCCCAAAATGTTCAAGCGGTCGATCTCCTCGACCGACGCCTCCGCGACCGCAACGGCGATCGCCCGGGCCCGGATCTCCTCATTCAAGCGGCGGCGCGTCGCGGGGGTCAGCTGTTTGCTGTCGTTGAGCCCTTCGATCTCGGGCCCCTCCGGAAGGATCACCGCTGCCGCAACCACGGGGCCGGCCAGGCACCCGCGGCCCACCTCGTCGACGCCCGCGACGATCTGTCCGGCTGCGAGGCGCGTGCGCTCTGCCTGGTACAGCCGCCGCAGCCGTTGCCGCTCAGCGCGGGCGGCCGCGCGGGCGCGTTCGTAGCGACCCACGAGCTCACGGACGGTCCGGCGGGGGTCAGACGCCAGCCGCCTGAGTGCCGCCCGCCGCGGGTGCGTGAGGCGGGCGAGCCAGGCTCCGATCTCTTCGGCGGTCAGGTGGCGCGGATCCACCGCAACGCTAGTGGACGACGCCAATGCGGGGAAGCGGCCAATAGATGAAGACCGCCTTCCCGATTATATTCCCTCGCGGGACATAGCCGAAGAACCGGCTATCTTCACTGTTGTTGCGGTTGTCACCGAGGACGAAGTACTGGTTGGCCGGAACCGTCACCGGACCGTAGTTTCCAAAATCCGGCTTGATCGTGTAGCTCTTCTCCGAGAGCGCCTGCGCGCCGACGTACACGACCCCGTCCCGGAGACGCACACGGTCTCCGGGCAGACCGATCACGCGCTTCACGAAATCGCGCGAGGGATTGAGGGGATACCGGAACACGATGACGTCGCCCCGATGGGGAGACCCCAAACGGTACACGAACTTCCCCACCAAGATGCGGTCGTCGATCATCAAGGTGGGCTCCATGGATCCTGAGGGGATGTAAAAGGCCTGGACCACAAACGTGATGATAACGAGGCTGAGCAGTGCGGCAAACAGGCACGCGTCCAGAGTTTCGACGATCGCGGTGCGCACGGTCTGGGGAATCTGGGCCGTACGCTTGATGATGATCCTGAACGCGAGGAGAAACGCCGACACGCTGAGGATGACCGTCGGGATGCTGAGCGAGCTCAACGGGGTGACCCTACCGTTTCTCTTTGATGCGGGTCTCCTTCCCTACCTTCTCCCGAAGATAGTAGAGCTTTGCCCGGCGGACCCGGCCGCTGCGGAGAATCTCGATCTTCTCCAGCCGCGGCGAGTGCAGCGGAAACGTCCGCTCCACGCCCACGCCGTGCGAGATCCGCCGAACCGTAAACGCCTCGCGCAATCCCCCTCCGCGGCGGCCGATCACGACGCCCTCGAACGCCTGGAGCCGGTCCCGGCCGCCTTCGGCCACCTTCATGTGGACCCGGATGGTATCGCCGGCCCGAAAGGGTGGCACGCTGGGTTTGATCTGGTCGCGTTCAACGGCGGTGACTCGCTCCATGCTCGGACTCCCCTCTCGCCATCACGGTTGCCATTATAGCATGCGCCATGGATTCACGTGCCTCGTAACTCGCCCAGGATCGCTCTGGTTTCTTCGTCGAGCGTGGCCTCGTCGAGCAGGTCGGGGCGCCGGAGGAGCGTGCGCCGCAGCGCCTCTCGGGTCCGCCACCTGCGGATCGCTTCGTGGTGCCCGCTGAGCAAGACCTCCGGCACGGCGCAGCCCCGGAACGACGCGGGCCGCGTGTACTGTGGGTAATCGAGCATCCCCTCGGAGAAGGAGTCCTGGGCCACAGACGCGGCGTCTCCCACCGCGCCGGGCACAAGCCGGACCGCGGCTTCGATGATGACCATCGCGGCGAGCTCCCCGCCCGACAGCACATAGTCCCCGATGCTGATCTCGTCGGCTCCGAGCAGTTCGACGATCCGCTCGTCCACGCCTTCGTAACGGCCGCAGAGGACGACGAGGTGCGCCCGGGCGGCCAGCGCCTGGGCCTTGGCCTGAGAAAATCGCGCGCCCTGCGGAGTCGTGAGGACCACGGTCGCGGCCTCGCCGGCGTGCGCCGCCCGGATGGCGTCCACGGCCTTCACAAACGGCTCCGCCTTCATCACCATCCCGACCCCACCGCCGTAGGGGATGTCGTCAACCGAACGGTGGCGGTCCGCGGTGAAGTCTCTGAGGTCCCAGACCGCGAGGTCCACCAGCCCCCGCTCCCGGGCGCGCCCCAGGACCCCCACGCCGAGCGGCCCCGGGAATACCTCAGGGAAGATGGTGACGACGTCGATCCTCACGTCATCCACTCCGGGAGGCGTGCGATCAGATACCCGCCGGCGACGTCGATCTTCTGGACGTAGGTGTCGACCGCAGGGAGGAGGATCTCCGTTGCCTCGGCGGACCGAACGACATAGACGTCGTTGCTGCCCGTCCGAAGGACGTCCACCACCTTGCCGACTCGTGCTCCCTCGGGGGTGCGGACCTCCAGCCCGACCACCTCGAACACGTAGAACTGGCCGGGCGGGAGTGGCATCGCCTGGGTCGCGGGGATCTCAATCGTCGCCCCCTTCAACTGCTCGGCCGCCTCGGGGGTGTCGATCCCGGCAAATTTTATCAGCACGCCCGTTCCATCCCGTTGTGCCTGCTCCACCCGCACCGGCCTGGCGGTGCCGCCCCGGACCAAGACCGCCTCATCGAGGGCCAAGAGGTGCTCTGGAAAATCGGTCACCGGCACCACCCGCACCGCCCCCTGCACCCCGTGGGCGCGAGCCACCTCACCCACGATGATCAGGTCGCCGGGGCTCCCCCGCACGCGTCCTACCTGCCGGCGGGAGTGATCAGGGGCGAGACGGAGGTTTCCCGAATCTCGAGCACGATCCCATCCTTGACGATGATCTCGGTGCGGGAGATCTTGTCGAACAGGTTGTCTCCGACCGCCACCTCGACCATCCCCTCGATCGTGCCCTGGGTAAACTCGCTATTGAGCTCGAGATCCTGGGCTTCCCGCAAGCGGGTCTGCAGCTCGATCTTCGTCGCCTCCTGCCGCTGCCGCTCGAGTTCGAGTTGGGCGCGCAGACTGCGGGACTGCTGCGGGGTCACCTGCCGTTCGAGCTCAAAGCGTCGGGCCTGCACGTCAATCTGTTGCATGATGGCGTCCACTCGCTTGATCGCGTCTTCCAGGTCGGCCATGTACAGCCGCTTGAACGCCTCGGTGACAATCGTCTTGATGATCACCGGCCGTTGGACTGTGATCGCTGCCATCTCCTGCCTCCTATCCTCGGACGATCTCCACCGTCACGCGCTTCCCGCTCCGCGTGGCGGCGGCCCGGGCAAGCGTACGGATCGCCTTGATCACCCGGCCCCCGCGACCGATCACCTTGCCCAAATCATCGGCGGAGACGCGGACCTCGACGACCGTGCTGTGAGGCCCGTCCACCTCCCGGACCTCGACCGCTTCGGGGTGGTCCACCAGAGACCGTGTCACCCACTCGACGAGAGCTTTCACCGGCCGGCCTTCGCCCGGGTCTCCTCCCATCGCCGGAGCACCCCGGTCTTCTCCAACACGACCCGGGCCGCATCGGACGGCCGAGCGCCTTTCCGCAGCCAGGCCAGCACTTTTTCCTCGTTGACTTTCATCGTCGACGGCTCCGTGCGCGGGTTGTAGAACCCCACTGCCTCGATGTACCTGCCACTCCGCGGGCTGCGCGCGTCGGCCACCACCAGACGGTAGAACGGCTGCCCCTTTGCACCCCGTCGCATCAACCGGATCTTGACGCTCATCCACGCACCCTCCTCATGAAAACTCCATTAGGACTCCGTGACGGTCTCCCTTCAGGTGGGCGGAAGCGGCATGGGAAACTTGCCTTTCCGCTGCCCCCGGGCTTCGAACTGGCGTAGCATCTTCTTGACCTCTTCGAACTGGCGAAGGAGGCGGTTCACCTCCTGGACCGAGGTCCCGCTCCCCCGGGCGATCCGGCGGCGGCGGCTGCCATCGATGACGTTAGGATGGCGCCGCTCCTGGGGGGTCATGGAGTTGATCATCGCTTCGATCCGTCCGAGCGCGCGTTCGTCCACCTCCGCCCCGCGCATGCGCGGCCCCAGGCCGGGGATCATGCCGAGCAATTGATCCAGCGGCCCCATGGCCCGAACCTGCCTCAGCTGCTTCGTGAAGTCTTCGAGGGTGAACTCGGCGCGCCGGAGCTTTCGCTCCAATTCGTGGGCCTGCTCGACGGTGACCTGATCCTGCGCGCGCTCGATCAGGGTCTGGACATCTCCCATCCCGAGGATCCGCGACGCGATCCGGTCGGGATGGAACGCTTCCAAGGCTTCTAACCGCTCACCCGTCCCCACGAAAAAGATGGGCCGTTCGAGTGTGGCGACGACCGAGAGCGCCGCCCCACCGCGGGCGTCCCCATCGAGCTTCGTGAGGATCAACCCATCGATCGGCACCGCGCCGTGGAATCCCTCGGCCATCCGCACCGCATCCTGACCGGCCATGGCATCGAGGACCAGCAGCGTGGTGTGCGGGGCGGTGGCCTCCCGGATCCGGGTCAACTCGGCAAGGAGATCGCCATCGATATGCAACCGGCCGGCGCTGTCGATAATCAACACATCCGCCGTGGTGGTGCGCGCTCGATCGAGCGCCTGCCGAGCGACCTCCACCGGATCCGCGCCCGCGCCGAGCGCGAAGACGGGGACGCCGGCGGTCTCGCCGAGCACCTGTAATTGGGTGACGGCGGCGGGGCGATAGACGTCGGCCGCGGCGAGGAGCACGCTCCGCCCCTGCTTCTTCAGGTGGAGGGCCAGCTTGCCTGCGGTCGTCGTCTTGCCCGTCCCGTGGAGTCCAACGAGCAGGACGACCGTTGGGGGTTTCGCCGCCATCCGCAGCGGGTGGTGCGTGGCGCCGAGCATCCGGGTGAGCTCGGCGAAAACGATCTGCACGACCTGCTGCCCGGGGGTGAGGCTCTTCCAGATCTCCTGCCCCACCGCCGCCTCGCGCACGCGCGCGACGAACTCGCGCGCCACTTTGAAGTTGACGTCGGCCTCGAGCAGGGCGAGCCGGACTTCCCGCAGCGCCTCATCGACATCCTGCTCCGACAGGGTCCCCCGCCCGCGCAGACGCGTAAAGATCTCGCTGAGACGGCCCTGGAGTTGCTCAAACACGGCGTCCCTCGAACACTCGGAATCCGCCCCCCCGGGCGACCTCGGCGACCGACTCGTAGATCTCGCCCATCAACCGGCCCAGCGTGCGCGCCCCCTGCTGAGTCCGGGCGACGAGGTACGCCCGCCCTCCGGCTTCTAGACTCGCATGGGCCTCGCGCAGCAACCGGAGCACCACACTCCGCCCGGCGCGGATCGGTGGGTTGAACAGGATGAGGTCGAAGGGCCCGCCCGCCGCCGCGGCGCACCCGTCCCCGCACCGGACCTGTGCATTCGTCACCTGGTTCAGCGCGATGTTCTCTACGGTGAGGGCGACCGCGCGGGGGTTCACATCCACCAGCGTCACCCGCGCGCGCGGAGCTCTCCCCGCCGCGACGATCCCCATCACTCCGTACCCGCACCCGAGATCGAGGATACGCCGCGCCCCCGACACGTCGACGGTATCAAGCAGCAGACGTGTCCCCCGGTCGACCGCTGCCCGAGAGAAGACCCCGGGGGCCGTGCGAAACCGATAGACGCGGGCGCCGTCGTGGAACTCGACGGCCCGCGTCCGCGGCGCCGCCGGCGGAGCCGGTGAGAAGTAGTGAGCCGCCGGGGCGGAGCTCACAGGGACTCCCGAAGGGCTTGAAGCGCGTCCCGAAGGCCCGCCAAGTTGGTGCGGCCGGTCGAGGCGAGACGCGTCACCTCGCCCTCGACGGCCGCCAGCCGCGAGAGCGTGATCTCGTGCGCGCGCGCCTGCCGCTCGCGCTCCGAGGCGATGCCGATCCGTTTCTCGAGCGACCAGAGTTCGCTCACAGACCGCCTGAGGCTATCGAAGACGGCCTGCCGCGTCACGCCGCACCGGGCGGCGATCTCGCCCAGGGAGAGGTCGTCGTCGTAGTACATGCGCAGCATCTCCTGCTGGTGCGCGGTGAGGAGCCGGGCATACGTGTCGACCAGGCGGACCACCGCGGTCCGCCCATCGAGCGCCCGCGGTCCGACCCGGCGCCGGCCGTTGTGGAGTCGCTGTAAAGGCATTTTCCTTCACATGATACTATGGCGGCGTCCGGATGTAAACCGCGGTCAGTCCGGGGTCGAGGTGAACAGCGCTTCGGCAAACGTCCGGGGATCAAACGGCTGGAGATCCTCCACCCCCTCCCCGAACCCCACCAGCTTCACAGGAAGGTCGAGCTCCTGGGCAATCGCGACGACGACGCCCCCTCGGGCCGTCCCATCCAGCTTCGTGAGCACGACCCCGGTCACGGGGAGCGCGGCTTTGAACTGGCGGGCCTGGGTGATCCCATTTTGCCCGGTCGTCGCATCGAGCACGAGCAGCGCTTCGACGGCGGCGCCGGGGAGCGCCCGGCGGATCACGCGATCGACCTTCTTGAGCTCCTCCATCAGGTTGGTCTTCGTATGGAGCCGGCCCGCCGTGTCCACGATGAGCACGTCGACGTGCCGGGCCTGCGCCGCCTGCGCCGCGTCGAAGACCACCGCCGCCGGGTCGGCCCCCGCCTGATGCCGGATGATGTCCACCCCCACGCGCTCCGCCCACACTCCGAGCTGATCGATCGCGCCGGCGCGGAAGGTGTCGGCCGCGACCAACAGGACCTTGCGCCCCTCGCCCTTGAGGCGCGCGGCGAGCTTGCCGATCGTCGTGGTCTTCCCCGCCCCATTCGTCCCCAGGACCAGGACGACGGCCGGAGCGGGCGTCACCGTGAGGGGCGCAGGCTCGCCAAGCGCATCGGTCAAGATCTCCACCAACGCCTGGCGGAGGGCGTCCGGCGTCTTGGCGCCGGAGCGGTCTCGAAGACGAGAGATGACGGTCGCGGTCGCGCGCACGCCGAGGTCGGCCTGGATGAGCGTCTCTTCGAGCTCTTCGTAGAAGCTCTCGCTCACCCCCCGCCCGAGCAGGTCCTCGACTTTGGCGGTGAGCGCTTCGCGTGTCCTCGCGAGCCCGGCGCGAAAGCGCCCGAGCCACCCCGACGGGCTATCCAACGGGTTGCGGCTCACCTGCCGCTTCCCGATCCACGAGCCGCATCGAGACCATCTGGGAGACCCCGCCTTCTTCCATCGTAACGCCAAACAGGGCGTCGCTGGCCTCCATCGTGGCCTTGTTGTGCGTAATGATGATGATCTGCGTTCGCGCGGACAATTCTCGGAGCACTTCGCCGACCTTGCGGGTGTTCGCCTCGTCCAGCGCCGCTTCGACCTCGTCAAATACGCAGAAGGGACTGGGGCGAACGCGCAACATCGCGAACACGAACGCGAGCGCCACCAGCACACGCTCCCCCCCAGAGAGGGCGCCGAGGCTGCGGAGATTCTTGCCGGGGGGCTGGGCAATGATATCGATCCCGGGCTCCCCGCCGTCGAGACCGGCGACTCGCTCGAGAGCGCCCCGTCCCCCGCCGAAGAGGCTCGTGAAGAGATCGGCGAACTCCTTGTCTACCGCCTCGTAGGTCTTGTCGAACTGCCCGCGAATCACTTCCTCGAGTTGCACGATGAGCGTCCGAAGGGCCGCAATGGTCCCCTGGACATCTTCCATTTGCGCGCGGAGGAGGCGGGCGCGCTCCGCGACCTGCCGGTGCTCCTCGATCGCCAAGAGGTTCACCGGCCCCGTGACCGCGATCAATCCCCGGAGCGCCTCGATCCTGCCCAAGGTCTCCTCGCGGTGGACGCTCTCGGGGACCGAGCCCACTGCCCGGTCAAATGGGATTCCGAACTCTTCTTCCATCCGGCGGCGGGCGCTGCCCATTTCCGCCTCGATCTGCGCCACGCGCACTTCGGCCTTGTGCCCTTCCTCCGCGAGGGCGGCGGACCGGTCGAGAACCTGCCGGTGTTGGGCCTCGGTTTCGGCCTGTCGGGCGGCAAGCCCGGCCCGCTCCTCCTCGAGCGCGGCTTGGTCCGAGGCGAGACGTGCGCGTTCGGCATCGATCGCCTCGCACCGCGCGCGCTCCACCTCGCGTTCGGCCTCGAGCCTTTCCATGTCGGTCTGGAGCTGCCGGAGCTCCCCGGCCAGTTCGTCACCACGGGCGGCGGTGTGCGCGAGTCCCTTCTCGATCTCGGCCATGCGCGCGCTCAGCGCCTCGCGGCGGGCACCCACCTCCGTCACCATCACGCGAAGCTCGGTGATCCGGGACGCCGCGGCCCGGCGCGCCTCCACGTGGTCACGAAGCCCGGCGGTGACCTGCGCGATCCGTTCTTCGGCTTCGGCCAAGCGGGTACCCAGCATCCCCGCTTCCTGCCGCAGGCGTTCCTGGAGCAATCGTTGGGCTGCCGCCCCCTGATCGGCGGCGTTCTTCTCGCCGGCCAAGCGCGCGATCTCTGCCGCCAACCGCTCGCCCTCTGCCTCGATCAGGGTGAGACGCCGCCGGCCTTCGGCCAGGGCCTCGCTCCGGCGGGCCACGTCCGCCTCGATGGCCGCGATCGCCCCCGCAATCGTGCGAATCTGCTCTGCGACGGCCCCGCGGCGGCGGCCGACGTCGTTCACCGCCTGCTCCACGCGATCCAGCGCGGTCCGCATTTCCGCGATTTCCTCGGTCCGTCCGAGGATGCCCCCCTGCTCCGGCAGCGGCCGACCGGCGACGAGCACCCCCTCGGGACCAAGCACTTCCCCGGCGCGCGTCGCGATGCGGCCCTGGTACCCTGCCGTCCGGGCGCGCACCGCCGCGTCTAGATCGGCTACGATCAGCACATCGGCCAGCAGCGCAGAGATGGCCTCCGGATGTGCACCGGAGAGCGTGACGTGGTCGACCGCCCGGCCGACCGTGGCGGGATCGGCCGCCACCGCTTGCGGCAACGCCGGCGGATCCGGCGCGACCACGCTCGACACAGGGACGAACGTCACCGAACCCCGTGGCTCCCCACCGAGCAGCGCCAGCGCGCGGCGCGCATCGTCCATCGAGGAGACGATGAGCGCGGAGAGGCTCGGCCCCAGCGCCGATTCAATCGCCACCCGCAACTCGCGGGGCACGCTGAGATAGTCCGCGAGCGCTCCGCGAACACCGGGCAGCCGGTCGGGGTTGGCTCGCCAGGCGAGCAGGATCTCCCGGGCGCCGCTGTCGTATCCGCGGTACTGGGAGTGGGCTTCTTCCAAAAACCGGAGGCGGGAGGCGAATCGCTCTCGCTCGATCTCAAGATGCCGCTCGTCCGCGAGCAGCGCCTCGCGTGTCCCGATGCGCTCTTCGTGCTCGGTGCACAGCGAAACCAAGCGCCCCCGCAGCCCGTCGAGATCGGAGGTCCCCCGCGCGGATTCGTCCGCGAGGGCCTCTCGTTGGGTGCGCGCGCCGTCGAGCCGCCCGCCGAGACCGGCGATCTGCTGGGGCAACCCGGCGCTCCGATCGCGGTACCCTGCCTCACGCGCTTCCGCCGCGGCGATCTCGTTGTGACGCTTCCCGCGCTCTTCCACGATCGATCGCACCATCATGCGGCCGGCCTCGAGTTCTTGCTCGTTCAGGGCGGCCTCCGCGTCCATCATGTGGAGCCGGGCCTCGACCGCCTCGACCTCGGCCCGGCCGCGCGCTTCGCGCTCGGCCAGATCGCGCCCGGCCTCGATGAGCGCCGCCTGCTCGGTGCGGAGGGCGTCCTGCTCGTCGCGATAGCGGCCGGCCTCGCGCTCGGACCGCTGCCGTTGGACCCCCACCCCGCGGAGCCGCTCGCTCACCAGTTCCACCGCGGCCTCCGCCGCGGCGCGCCGCTCGACGAGGGACACGCGGCCCCGCTGGATCGCCTCCCACTCACGGCCGGCCTCGACCGCGCGGCGGTCGAGCGCCGCCCGCTGCTCCACGAGCGCTCGCGTGGCCGCGTCGATCTCCTGACGTCGAGTCGCGAT
The DNA here is from genome assembly GCA_035703895.1 of bacterium. Classification (NCBI taxonomy): domain Bacteria; species bacterium. The sequence goes on from DASSXJ010000130.1 coordinate 17,951, forward strand.
CTCTTCGAGTTGCTCGCGCACGCGGCGCTGGGCGCGGATGCCTCGCCGGATCTCCTCGACTTGGAGCGACAATTCGAGCGCCCGCAGGTCGCGGGTCTGAGCCTGATACCGCTCCGCCGCCTCCGCCTGCGCCGCGAGTTGGGCGGTTTGGGCATCCAGCTCACCGAGCATGTCGGTGACACGCAGCAGGGTCGTCTCCGTGGCCCCCATCCGGCGCTCGGCATCACGGCGCCGGCGCTTGTACTTGGCCAGCCCGGCCGCCTCTTCGAGGACCATCCGCCGCTCCTCGGGAGTGGCGTCCAGCATCTGCTCCACTTCACCCTGCGTGATCAGCGAGTACGAGTGGCCGCCCAATCCTGTGCCGAGAAACATCGTCTGGATATCGCGGAGGCGGCACGGCAGACCGTTGATGAAGTACTGGCTCTCCGCGCTCCGCATGGCGCGCCGGGTCACCGTCACCTCGGCGAACGCCAGCGGCGTGGGGGGCGCGTCTTCGTCGCCGGGTGCCGGGGGCAGCACCAGGGTCCCGTCCTCGTTGTCGAGCGTCAAGGTGACCTCGGCCATCGCGAGCGGGCGCCGCCGCTCGGTTCCCGCAAAGATGATGTCTTCCGTCCGGATGCCCCGGAGCGTGCGCAGGCTGCCCTCTCCCAACGCCCACCGAATTGCGTCGAAGATGTTGCTCTTTCCGCTCCCGTTGGGGCCGACGATGCCGGTGATCTGCGTCGCGAACTGAAGCGCCGTCCGCTCGGGGAAGGTCTTGAATCCGCTCAGTTCCAACCGCTTTAGGCGCACGCCGTTCCTCCTTCGGATCCCCGGGGCCGTCAGGCCGTCGTCTGCGTCTCGGCGTTCCGGCCGAGCATCTCTTGATAGATCTCGAGCAGTTGGGACACAATGCGGGCCTCGCTGTACGCGGCGGACACGACGACGGCGCGGGCCCCCATCGTCCGCCGCAGCTCAGGATCGTTCGCGAGGTCGACGATCGCTTGACGCAGCGCCGCCGGGTCCGCAGGCACCACGCGGCCGGTTTCGCCGTCGCGAACGATCTCCGGGATCGACCCGCCCTGCACGGCGACGACGGCGCGGCCCGCCGCCATCGCTTCGAGCACCGCGAGGCCGAGGGTCTCCGTCTGCGAGGGAAACACGAAGAGATCGCTGGCAAACAACGCGTCGACGACGTGCGCGTGGTCCTGTTCACCGGCAAAGACGACGCGGCCGGCCAGCCCGAGCCGTTGAGCCTGCGCCTCGAGGTCCCGCCGCTCCGGCCCGTCGCCCACGAGCAGCAGCCACACATGGGAGGGAAGGCCCGGCATCGTGTCGAGGAGCAGCGGGACCCCCTTCTCGCGCCCCAGCCGGCCCACGAACAGCAGCAACACCGCGTTGTCCGGGATCCGGAACCATGCCCGCACGGCCCCCGGCGACGGATGCGAAAACTCATCGGGGTCCACGCCCACACTGGGGGCCACATCGATGCGCGTGCGCACACCGTAGGATCGCAGCACCTGCGAGAGTGAGGGCACCGAGACCAGCACGCGATCGCACCGGTTGCAGTACGCGGTGGTGTACGCGATGACGAACGGCCGGGTCAACTCGCCCACGAGCGGCGCATAGTGCGCGTACTCCGCATACAGGGTATGGTACGTGAAGACGAGCGGCAGCTTGAGCGTGCGGGCGAGCCAGACGCCGAGCCCTCCCAGCAGAAACGGTGAGTGGCTGTGCACGAGCTCCAACCGGAGGTCCCGAATTCTCCTGAGATGCGCCGCAGAGTACGGCACTGCCAGCGGGAAGTCGGTGTGGCCGGGAGCCGCGATCGACGGAAATCGGTAGACGTCCGGATCCGTGTCGATGTGGCCGGGATAGGCGGGGGCGAAGATGCAGACTCGGTGCCCCCGTTCCCGCAATCCCCGCGCGGCGGTTTCCACCGCCCGTACGACGCCGCTGCGGCGCGGCAGGTAGGAATCCGTGAAGAACCCGATGTTCACCGGAGCGCCCGCTCCGTGGCCGGGCGGCCGCGAACTATGCAACCGGGGGACGGCGGACCAATAGGGCGGCCTCGGCATCGACGAAGTGCTCCGAATTCTGCTGCGTCATGTGGCTGGATCAGATGCGTGTGCACTTTCGCTCACACCGGAGAAACTCCTGCCCATGCGGCCCAGAGGCCTGCGCACCAACCCGCGTGGCGGCGTCAAATCACCCCGCGCCGCCGGAGGCCGTCGATCTCAGCCGGCGACAGCCCAAGGAGGCGGCCGTACACCTCGTCGTTGTGCGCCCCCATCCGCGGCCCCGCCCATGCGATCGCGCCGGGAGTCCGGCTGAGCTTGGGCACGATCCCCGGGAGCGCAAGGGTCCCGACGTCCGGATCCTCAACCTCGACGATCATCCCCCGATCGCGAAATTGACGATCCCGGCAGATGCCGGCGATGTCGTAGACGGGGCCCGCGGGCACACCGGCCCTCGCCAGGTGGCCGTCGACCTCGGCGAGGGACAGCTCGCGGGTCCACGCCGCGATCTCTTCGTCCAACTCGGCCTGCCTGCGCCCGCGCCCTTGATCGTCGGCCAGCTCCGGATCCGCCAGCCAGTCGGTCCGGCCCATGAGCGTGGCGAGCCGGCGGAACACATTGTCGTTGTTGGCGCCGATGACGACGTACTGGCCGTCGCGGGTCGGGTAGATGCTGCTCGGGGCGACCCCGGGCAGGCCGGTGCCGTGCCGCCGTCCGATGATGCCAAGCTTCTGGTAGGCGGGTAGGAGATCGTCGAGGAGGCTGAAGGTTGCCTCCGTGAGCGCGACGTCAATCTCCTGCCCGCGGCCGCTGCGGCGGCGCTCCTCCAGGGCCGCCAGCGCCGCGCACGCTCCATAGAGCCCGGCTACGGAGTCCGCAAGCGCGAACCCCACCCGCGTCGGCGGCCGGTCCGGGTACCCGGTCAAGAACCGCACGCCTGCAACCGCCTCCGCCACCCCCCCGAACCCCGCGCGATCGCGGTAGGGTCCGGTCTGTCCGTACCCGCTGATGCGCACCATGACGAGATGGGGATAGGCCTCCTCCACCTGAGTGTAGGCCAGCCCCCAGCGCTCCAGCACCCCCGGCCGGAAGTTCTCGACGACGATATCGACGACACCGTAGAGCCGGCGGCACAGCCGCTGCCCTTCCTCGTGATGGAGATCGAGCGTAATGGCCCGCTTGCCCCGGGAGACGACTTTCCAGAGAAGGGAGTGGCCCTCGTATTGACTCCGCCACCCCCGCACGGGATCGCCCCGGGCGGGCTGCTCGACTTTGATGACGTCTGCGCCGAGATCCGCGAGCACCCGACTACACGTAGGCCCCGCGATCATGTTGCCGAGGTCCAACACCCGTACCCCCACGAGCGGGCCGGCCGGCGGGGCCGCAGATGTCATGTCGGATGGGCGTGCCGAGCGGTGGGGTGCGAAAGCGGCCCGATCACACCGGCGGCGCGCAGCTCGGCAATGGCCTTCGGCGCGTACCCGGCTTCGCGAAGGATGTCTTCGGTGTGCTGGCCGAGCAGCGGCGGCGGCAGGCGAAACTCGCCGGGCGTATCGGAGAGCTTGACCGGCATCCCGAGCAGCTTGACCATCCCGTGCACGGGATGGGGCATCTCAACCAGCATCTGCTGATGGCGGATCTGCGGATCCTGGAACACCTCGGCCAGATTGTAAATCGGACCGCACGCCACCCCGCGGTCGTTCAGGTAGGCGACCCATTCCGAGCGCGTGCGGGCTTTGAACGCATCGTTGAGGATCGGATCGAGCTCGGCTCGATGGGCCACCCGATCGTTGGTCGTACGAAACCGAGGGTCCTCGCGCAGCGCTTGGAGACCGAGCACCTCGCAGAGCCGCTCCCACATCCGCTCGTTCCCCGCCGCCAGGTTGAACGGCCCGTCCTTGGCATAGTACACGCCGAAGGGCGACGAGAGCGGATGGTGGTTGCCCGCCACCCCGGGAGGGGTGTCCGTCTCAAAGTACATCCCGGCGCTCCATGTCAGCAGGGCCACCATCGAGTCCACGATGGCGACCTGCACGACTTGTCCGGCGCCGGTCCGCTCGCGGGCCAGCAAGGCGAGGAGAATGCCGCGGCAGGCGGTGGTTGCGCAGGTGAGATCGGCGAGCGCGATCCCGGCACGAGTGGGCCCGGTCGGCTCCTGGCCGGTGATGCTCATAAACCCGGACATCCCCTGCCCCACCTGATCGAATCCGGGCCGCTCCTTGTAGGGGCCCGCGCTCCCGAACCCGGTGACGCTGCAGTAGATGAGCTGGGCGTTGTGGGTCCGCAAGGTATCGTATCCGAGGCCGAGGCGGTCCATCACCCCGGGTCGGAAGTTCTCCACGAACACGTCCGCGCGCCGGGCCAGCCGTAGGACGATCTCCTTGCCGGCTTCCTTCCGCACGTCGATCGTAATGCTCCGCTTGTTGCGGTTGGCGGCGGCAAAAAAGTAACTGTTGCCGAGGAGATCCGGCCGCAGTGTCTGATATCGCGTCCCATCCCCGTCCAGGGGTTCGACCTTGATGACGTCGGCACCAAAATCACCGAGTTCCTGCGTGCAGTACGGACCGGCAAGAAACCGGCTCAGGTCGACAACCCGGATCCCGTCGAGAGGGCGCACCGTCATCTCCCCTGGAACCGAGGACGCCGCTTCTCAAGAAACGCCCGCACTCCTTCGCGGTAGTCTTCGCTCTCGTATGCCCGCTCGACGAACGCCGCCAGATCCGAATCGATCATCTCACCCTCCCCTTGGAGGTGCCGCAACATCAGTTTCGCGCCGCGCTGCGAGAGTGGGGCCTGGAGCGCCAGCCGGTCTGCGTAGTCGTAGGTTTGCGCCTCGACCGTGTCGGGCTCGCACACCTTGTTAACCAGCCCCATCGTCCGCGCCTCGTCGATTCCCACCAGCCGTCCGCTGAACAAGATGTCACGCGCATGGCTTGGCCCCACGATGCCGGCGAGCCGCCGCGTACTCGTGAAACCATAGATGATCCCGAGGCGCGCGGCGGTGATGCCGAACCGCGCCGTGCGGCTGGCAAACCGGAGGTCGCAGGCCAGCGCAAGCTCGAGCCCCCCGCCGACGCAGAAGCCGTGGATCATCGCGATCGTCGGCCGGGGAAACGCGGCCAGCGCGCGATCGGCGGCATCCGCCGTGCGGCTGTAGTGCCGCGCGGCCTCGACACCGGACCGCACCTGCTCGAACTCGGAGATATCGGCGCCCGACGCGAACGCGTCCTCGCCGGCCCCGCGGACCACCAGAACCCGGAGGTCGGAATCCGACGCCAGATCGTGCAGCACATCCGGGAGCGCCTTCCACATCTCGAGCGTGATCGCGTTGCGCTTGACCGGACGGTTGAGCACGAGCGTCGCGACCGCCCCTCGAGCGGTCACCACGAGCTCACCCATCGAAAAGCCTCCGGACACCCACAGGGCTTGTGCGTTCGCGCGCGATGCCACCCGTTCCTTTCCCGTGCACGGGCCCGCGATTGTTCTGGCGCAAAAGGAGAACCATCGGGCCGAGCTCGAGCCCGCGAAATCGGACACATGCCCTGGGGGGAACGGACGGTGCGCTGCTACCGATCCAGACGTACCGCCTCAACCGTTTGATCGACCGCGAACAGATGCCAGGATTCCGGGACTCCCTTCAGCGTGTGGACACCTCGGTCCAGAAAGCGGAGACCCGATCCGGCGACCAAATCCTTGACCGTGCTCGAGACGAGGACCTCGCCGGCGCCCGCCTGGGCCGCCACCCGCGCGCCGATGTGCACCGCAATGCCGCCCAACTTGGGGCCAATCACCTCGCACTCCCCGGTGTGGAGGCCCACCCGGACCTCGATCCCCAACGCGCGGACCGCGTCGCGGAGGGCGCACGCGCATCGGATCGCCCGGGCCGGCCCGTCGAACGCCGCGAGCACCCCGTCCCCGGCTGTGTCGATTTCGCGGCCGCGATGGCGCTCGAGTTCCCGGCGCGCCAACGTCTGGTAGCGCACCAACAGCTCGCGCCACCGGCTATCGCCCAGGGCAGCGGCCCGCTCGGTCGACCCCACGATATCGGCGAACAGCACCGTGGCCAGCACCCGGTCGAATTCCGGCACAGGCCGAGCCCCCGTGAGAAACTCCTCCACCTCGTCGAGGAGCGCGTCTGCATCCCCGACAAACACCAGATGGTCGGAGCCCTCCAGTTCGACATATTTCGCCTGCGGGATGGCGTGAGCGATGTAGCGGGCTCCCTCCACGGCGACATCCCGATCGTCCGTGCGGTGCAGCACCAGCGTCGGCACGCGAATGGTCGGCAGGATATGCCGGACGTCGATCTCGGTGTTCATCCGGGCGAGCGCGAGCGCAGCCCCGGGGCTTGCGCCGGCGCGGAGGTAGGCCGCCCACCACCGCCTGAATGCCTTGTCGGTGGCCATGCGCGGAGCCAGTGTGGCGAGGTCGACAACTCCCCCCCAGCGCTTTTCAATCTCGTCAAAGAATCGCTGCCGTTCCTCGGGCGTGGGGGCCCACGGATACTCAGGAGCCCAGATCCGTTTGGCGTACGTGCCGTAGAATATCAGGGCGGAGGTCCGTTCCGGATAGGTCGCGGCAAACAACGCGCACATGGGGCCGCCCTCGGAGACCC
>DASSXJ010000131.1 GCA_035703895.1 bacterium
GTCCATTCAGGATGAAGGTGATGGCGCGCTCGTTCACGCCGGCCTCCCATCGGCCGCCGCGGCAGCCGCCCGCTGGAGGGCTCGCCCGGTGAGCACGCGCGCGAGATGGCGGCGATACGCGGCGGATGCGTGCGCGTCCCCCTCGGGTTCGATCTCGCGGGCCGCCTCCTCTGCGGCGCGGCGGAGGATGCGGGGGTCGGGCCGCTCGCTCGCGAGGGCGGCCTCGACGCCGGGGAGGCGCAGGGGAGTCGAGCCCGCGCCGGCCAGCGCCACGCGGGCCCGCGCGATCTCGCCTGCCGGCCGGACCTCGACGACGGCCACGGCCGCGACGATGGCAAAGTCGCCCGCGCGCCTGGTGAATTCGGTCACGGCGTACCCGACTCTGGGCCCGAGCACCGGGAGGCGGATCCCAACGATCACCTCGTCCGGCGCAAGCGCCGTGGTAAGCGCCCCGACAAAAAACTCGTGCGCAGGGATGGCGCGCTCCCCGGCGGCGCCCCGCACAACCAGCGTCCCGTCGAGAGCGCGGGCCACGGCGGGCAGTTCGGCCGCCGGATCGGCGTGGGCGAGGCTCCCGCCGATCGTCCCCAACGTGCGCACACGGACGTTGCCGATCAACGCGGCGGCCTCCCGAAGGAGGCCGCAGGCTGCAAGGACGCCCTCGCCGCGCTCCAGCGCCCGATGCCGGACCAACGCGCCGATGAAGAGATCGCCCCCGTCACGGCGCACGAGCCGCAACTCCTGGATACCATTGAGGTCGACCACCACCTCGGGGCGCGCGAGCCGGAGGGTCAGAAGCGGCACCAGGCTCTGTCCGCCGGCCAGCGCTTTGGCGCGCTCCCCGTACCTCGCGAGCAGCGCCGTGGCTTCGTCGAGCGTCGCGGGGGCATAATACTCAAACGGGACGGCAGGCAAGCTCTTCCTCCGAGCGCGTGGCCGGCCGAGTTCCCGCGCCGCGCTCCCTCATACATCCCACCCGCCGTCGACGATCATCTCGTGCCCGGTAATCTGGCGGCTCTCCTCCGAGGCGAGGAACACGACCGCGTTCGCGATGTCTTCATCCTTCGTGAACCGGCGCAGCGCCATCTCCTCGATGTACTCGTCGTACACTTGGGTCGGCGTCCAGCGTCGGACCCGGGCCTTCTCTTGAATGATCGTGGTCATGCGATCGCCCAGGACGACGCCCGGGCAGATCGCGTTCACGTTCACGCCGTACGGCCCCACCTCGAGCGCAAGCGTGCGCGTGAGCCCGCGCACGGCCCACTTGGACGATGAGTACGCCGCGCGGAAGCGGTACCCTCGAAGCCCCGAGGTGCCGGCGATATTGATGATCTTGCCGTACCGCCGTTCGATCATGGCGGGCACCACGGCACGACAGCAGAGAAATACGCCCTTCAAGTTCACGCCGAGCACGCGATCCCAGTCCTCAGGCGCGATCTTATGGAGCGGGGTCTCGATCGGCCCGATCGTGCCCGCGGCGTTGACGAGGATATCGATGCGCCCAAATTCCTCGAGCGCTCGACGGGCCAGGGCCTCCACCGCGCGGGCGTCGACCACGTCTGTGGGCACCGTGACGTACCGGCCCTGGCGATGCCGCCCTCCGAGCGCCTTCGCCTGTGCCTCGAGCGGCGCCGTCTCCCGACCGGCCAACACGAGATGGGCCCCTTCGTCCGCCATTGCGGTCGAGATCGCGCCCCCCATCCCCTTGGCCGCCCCGGTGATGACCGCGACTCGATCCTGGAGTCTCACGCGGACCTCCTCCCCCCGGGGCGTATCGTGTAGCCGTGTGTCCTGTCGTGCGCCCGAAGCTCGGCGGACCGCTCCGCGGGCGGGCCATAGCCGCCTCCGCCCGAGCTCTCGACGACGATGAGATCCCCGCGCGCGAGATCCCGATTCTCCTTCCCCCGGATCCGGGTGCGCCGCTTACCCCGCACGAGCGTCACGCGAAATGGAGCGCCGTCCTCGCCTCCGAACACCCCCCACGGCTTCACCCGCATCCGTTCGATCATCGTCGTCACCTCGCCGCCGTCGTCGAGCATCCGGTACGCGCGGCGAAGGCCGATCCCGCCGCGATGACGGCCCGCGCCGGCGCTGCCGGGGCGCAATTCGCAGCACTCGACCCGGAGGGGATACTCGGCCTCGATCACCTCGACGGGCGTATTCATGACATTGCTCATGTGGACTCGGATGGCGTTCGTACCGTCGCGCCCGGCGCCCGCTCCCTCGCCACCACCGTGCACCTCGTAGAGGATGTACGGCCGCCCGTCGGCGCGCCGGCCGCTCAGCATCACGAGGCCGGAGGTCCCGGGGCCCCCCGCCACGATCCGATCGGGCAGCACCGGAGCCAAGGCCCGGAGAATGGCGTCGACGACGCGCTGCGAGGTTTCGTGGTTGCCCCCCACGCGGGCCGCGTCCGGGCCTGGATTGAGGAGGGTCCCCTCGGGCACGATCACGGTGATCGGTCGATAGCACCCGTCGTTTGCGGGAATCTCGGGGCCGAGCAGCGCCCGGACTGCGTACATGACCGCCGACGCGGTCACAAACGGGGTGGCGTTGACCGGCCCGCGCGTCTCCGGGGCGGTACCGCCAAAATCGAAGATCATCGTGTCCCCGGATACGCGCACCCTCACGGCAATCCGAAGCGGGATACGGCCAATGCCGTCGTCATCGAGCCAATCCTCTCCATCGTACTCCCCGTCCGGGAGCCGTGCGATCTCGCTTCGCATCAACCGGTCGGATTCGTCGAGGAACCGGTCGAAGCATGCCAACACGACCTCTGGCCCGAACCGGTCGCACACCTCCCGCAGCCTGGCTGCCGCGACCGCGCACGCAGAATATTGGGCCAGGAGGTCCCCCTCGCGATCCTTGCGGCCGCGCACATTGCTGAGCACCAGGTCCATCATCGTACGGTTCGGGTGCCCCCCCAGGAAGAGCGGCACCGGAGGGATACATAGACCCTCCGCGAACCGGTCGCGCGCCGTCGCCACGTAACTCCCCCGATGGGCGCCGCCGACGTCCGGCCAGTGGGCCAGAGTGATGGCGAACGCCACCAAACGTCCGTGATGAAATACCGGCATGATCGCCTTGACGTCGGGCAGATGGTTACCGCCTACTTCGGGCTGGTTGGTCACGTAGACGTCGCCTTCGTGGAGCACCTCGACGGGGACCCGGCGCAGAAACTCTTTGACGGTAAAGGCCATGACCCCGAGGTGGATCGGAATGTCTCGACCCTGGGCGACGAGTCGCCCCCGCGCGTCGGTGAGAGCACACGAGAGGTCACCGGCCTCCTTGAGGACAGGGGAGCGGGCCGATCGCATCACGATCGCCCGCATCTCCTCGGCGATGGAGAACACCGCGTGGCGGACTACTTCGAGAGTGATGGGATCGGTCATGCGTCGGCCTCGATCCAGACATGGCCCTGGGGGTCCTTGTGGAAACGCTGCCCGGGTGAGACCAGAATCGTTGACCACGTGTCCTCAATGATTCCCGGGCCGCCGATCTCCCTTCCCAGAGGAAGGGCCCCACGAGCGTACACGGGCGTGGTGATCCAGCCCTGGCCCGCGTAATAGGCGCGGCGCTCCTGGGCCGGGCCAGAATAGGATGCCGCCCTTTCATCAACAAGGGGGGCAGCCTCGCTCGCCACGATGGCGGCGGCGCGTAAGTTGACTCCCTCGATCGGTTCGTCCGTCGTATATTCGTACAGCCGGTGGTGGATCTCGTCGAACCGGCCGCGAATGGTCCCGGCACCGTCGCCCATCTCCACCGGCACTTCGAGTTCGTAGTTTTGCCCTTCGTACCGGAGATCCATGGAACGCCGCATCACCGCGCGGGTGCCGGGCACCCCTTCGCGCTCCAATTGGCTGAGAAGTTCGACCTCGATCTGGCGGAACACCCCTTCCCAGACATCGGAAGCGGTGTCGTTGAGGCGCAGCCGGACCGTCCGGACGGCATCGTAGCGGAGATCCGCAACGAGGCATCCGTACGCCGAGAACGCACTGGAATGGGAAGGCACCAGGATCTTCGGCATTCCCAGCGTCTGCGCCAGCCGCCCGGCGTGGATCGGCCCGGCCCCCCCGTAGGCGATCAGGCCGCATCGGCGCACGTCATGCCCGCGGTACACCGATACCGTCCGGATCGCGCGGACCATCGCCGCGTTGGCGATCTCCACGATCCCCGAGGCGGCGTCGAGTGCAGAAAGACCTATGCGCGACCCCACCGATTCCACGGCACGCCAGGCGCGTTGGGGGTCGAGCCGCAGCCCCCCCAGCGACGCCTCCGGATTGATATAGCCCAGGACGACGCATGCATCGGTCACGGTCGCCGCCTCTCCGCCGCGGCCGTAACACGCCGGGCCCGGGGACGCGCCGGCACTTTGCGGTCCGACGCGCAGCGCCCCCGCCGGATCTATCCACACCAGCGATCCCCCACCTGCGCCGATGCTCTCCACCGCGAGGGATCGCATCCGCACCGGCTGGCCCCCGACTCGGCGTTCCGATACGGTCTCCACGCGACCCTCGCGGATGAGGCACACATCCGTGGACGTCCCTCCCATATCGAGCGTCACCGCATCGCCGAGGCCGGCTCGGGCGCCCACGGCCCGGGCCGCCGCCACCCCACCCGCGGGGCCGGACATGAGCATCGCCAGCGGGAGCCTCCGCATCGAGCCGGCCGTCGCCATGCCGCCGCTTGACTGCATGAGGCGCAGCGGGACCTGGTATCCGGCCTCAGCGAACCCGGCCTGCAGATCCCCAAGGTAGCGCTCCACCAGCGGCATGAGGAGCGCATTGGCGCACGTGGTGTGCGTCCGTTCGTACTCACGGTACTCCCCGTTGACGGCGGAGGAGAGGCAGACGCGGGGCACCATCCCTGCCAGAAGGTGCGCGACGCGGAGTTCATGGACAGGGTTGGCATATGCGTGCAGCAGACAGACGGCCACCGCCTCGACACGCTGACGCTTGAGGATCGCCCCCGCGCGGCGAACGTCGGCCTCCTCGAGCGGCACCAGGACCTCTCCGTTGTGATCGATGCGCTCCGTCACTTCGAACCGGAGGTCCCGGGGGACCAGCGGAGACGCTCGCCCGGGTACGTCGAGGCGGTAGAGGTGGTCGCGTTGCTGCCGGCCGATCTCCAAGACGTCGCGAAACCCGCGCGTGGTGACCAACGCCGTCCGCGCTCCGCGGCCCTCAAGCATGGCGTTGGTGACCGCGGTCGTGCCGTGCGTGAGGGTCACCACCTCTTCGTCATGCCGGAGGAGGGTGCGGAGACCGGCGAGGACGGCCTCGGACGGGTCGCTGGTCGTGGGAACTTTGAGGATGCGCAGAGCCCCGCCGGCGGGTGGCTGCGCCACCAGGTCAGTGAACGTCCCCCCGACGTCGATCCCCACCCTGATCGGGATGCCCACTCGCCGGCGTCCTAGGCTCGGATGGCCTGGCTCAGGTAGCCAAGGGCGCGGGGGACCGCGGTGCGGCTTGGCTCGGGTCCTTCATATTCAATGGAGATCCATCCATCATACCCGGCTTGCCGGAGGAGCGCGATCACGGCGTCGTGGTCGATCCCGGGCTCGCGCCCACCGCCGTCGACTCGGGTGAACTTGGCGTGCACGTGCCAGGCGCGCGCCGCGGTTGCGGCGATCGAGGCAAGGCCGTCCAGATAATTTCCCGTATCGAGCAGCAGCCCGAGCGCGGGACTCCCTACCTGTTCGACGATCGCCGTGACGTCCTGAGAGGTCTGCACGAAACCGCCGTGGTCGTGGTTCTCCATGACCAACCGTGCTTTGCGCCGCTCGGCCTCGCGGCACACCGCGCGGAGAGAGGCAATCATTGCCTCCCACCGCGCGGCGCGATCGCCCTCCGGCCACCCGGCGAATGTCCGGAGGAATCGCGACCCGAGACGCTGTCCGGCGGCCATCCACTCGCGGGTCCGCGCTTCCTCATCGCGGCGCCGGCCGTCGTCGGCCACGCCGAAGTTGTTCATGAGCGCGATGTTGACGATCGCCACGCCGTACCGGGCGGCGGCGGCCCGCAGCGCGTCGATCCGTTCATCGCTCGGAGGCCCGATGTGCTTGTCCTCCAGCTCGACGCCGGCGAGACCGAGTTCTTCGGCGCAGAAGCGCAGCCAGTCCACGAGCGTCATGTGTCCCGCCTCGAGGATGTCGTCGTAGGATTGCGAGGAGCAGGCGAGCTGTATCGTCATCGGGTTATCCACACCCTCCCGGCGTAAGCCGCAGCCGGGCCAGCCACGCGTCGGCCTCGGCCCGCCGAGGCAGCGATTCCTGTGCGCCGATCCGCGTGACCGAGAGCGCCGCGAGGGCGTTCGCCCGCCGAGCCGCCGTTCGCAGGGACAGGTCCTCCGCGAGAAACACCGCGAGGCTCCCGACGAACGCGTCGCCCGCCCCGGTGGGATCCACCGCGTCCACGGGAACCGGTGGGATACGCGTTGCGCCGCCATCATCTAGCACCAGGGCGCCGGCGGCGCCGAGCGTCACGATCACCGCGCGTGGCCCGCGCCCCAGGAGCCACCGCGCCGCCTGCTCGGCCTCCGCCGGCTCGGTCACAGGTCGACCGGTCAGCTGCGCGGCCTCGGGCTCGTTGGGAACGCACACATCGGTGAGCGCGAGCAGGGCGTCCGGCAGGGGCGCAGCCGGCGCTGGGTTGAGGATCGTCCGGACCCCGGACGCCTTGGCGATGCGGAACGCCTCGAGCGTCGTCTCAAGCGGGACCTCAAGCTGCCCCACGACGGTCGCTGCCCCCCGGATCGCCGGGGACGCGCGCTGCACATCCTCCGGGCCGAGCGCCTGATTCGCTCCGGGCACGACGACGATCACGTTCTGCGCGGAGTCATCGACCAAGATCGGCGCGACGCCGGAGAACCGTTCACGGTCGACCAGGATGTAGGTCGTCTCGATCCCTTCGGATTGGTAGTTGCGAACGGCCCCTTCGCCAAAGACGTCTCCGCCGACCTTTGTCACCACGCTGACCTGCGCACCCAGCCTGGCCGCCGCCACGGCCTGGTTGGCCCCCTTCCCCCCGTACCCCAAGTGAAACGAGCGGCCCATGAGCGTTTCCCCCAACACCGGCAGCCGTGGAACCCTCGCGATGAGGTCGATGTTCGATCCTCCGACAACGCAGATCTTCGGGCGTGGTCTGTCCATCGCTTCATGCGGCCGAGGCCGCCTCTAGGCGACGGGCCACCAGCACGCCATCCCGCAGGGGCACGATCGTGCTCACAAACTCCGGATCGTCGAAGACGGCACGCGTGAACGTCCGGATCGCCTCCGTGTCCGCATCGGTGACACGGCGATCCACGACCTTCCCGTTCCAAAACATGTTGTCCACCAAGAGCAGACCCCCGGGT
>DASSXJ010000132.1 GCA_035703895.1 bacterium
GCCCCGATGACCTGGCCTTCCGCGAGGAGGGGGTTGATGATGCGGCCCGCATCGTCAACGGCCACGAACTTGAGGATCCGGACCTCTCCGGTCTCGCGCTCGACCTCCACGACGGCGACGTACGCGCCGAAGGGGTAGATCTGTCCCGGGAGGGCGAAGGTGCCCGAGGTCTCGAGCCCCGGCTCCATCCCGTCCGGAAGGCGGCCGCCGTACGCGGCGGCCGCGACGTCTCGAAAGGTCACCGCCCGCGCGGGCGCCCCCTGAACGTAGAGGCGGCCATCGTCCCACCGGATGTCCGATTCGGCGGCTTCCAGGAGGTGCGCGGCGATCTTCCGCATTTTTGTTTTGATCTTCTCCAGCTCACCGAGCACGGCGGATCCGCCGCACGCGACGGACCGGCTGCCGAAGGTGCCGACGCCCTTGGGCAATACTGCGGAATCGCCCTGCTCGACCGCGATCGCGTCGAGTGGGAGCTGCAGCGTCTCCGCGGCGATCTGGGCAAAGGTCGTGTCGTGTCCCTGTCCGTGCGCGGTCGACCCCGTCCGCACGATCACCTGGCCATCGGGCTTGACGACGACGGCCGCGCTCTCCCACAACTGTCCGCCGGCGGGCTCGACGTAGACGGTCACCCCGATGCCGAGGAGCCGGCCCTGGGCTCGGGCGCGCCGCTGCTCCTCCCGCCACCGATCGTACTCGGCCCGCGCGCATGCCCGCTCCAACGCGGGAGCGTAATCGCCCGAGTCGTACACCGACCCGAGCGCGGACTTGTACGGGAAGCGGTCATGGGCAATGAGGTTGCGTCGGCGAACGGCGACGGGGTCGAGCCCCAGGTCGGCGGCCACGAGGTCGATCATGCGCTCGACGAGGTAGGCCGCCTCAGGCCGCCCGGCGCCCCGGTACGGTGCCGTGGGAACTTTGTTGGTCGCCACCCCGACCAGGTCCACCTTGGCTGCCGGGATATCGTACGCGCCTGTGAGGAGGTCTACCACTCGGGAACAGGGCGTCGCGGATGTCGGGAACAGATAGGCGCCGATATCCGCGATCGCGGTCGCCCGCAGCGCGGTGATCCTGCCGTCCACGTCCACGGCCATCTCCACGTCGGCATCGACTCCGCGCGCCTGATTCGACGAGGTGAAGTTCTCGCGGCGGTCCTCGATCCACTTGACAGGCCTGGAGAGCTCGATCGCCAGCCACGCCGCCACCACGGCCTCGGGCGCCAGGTTTCCCTTGCTGCCGAATGCGCCGCCCACGTCCGGGACCACGGCGCGGATGCGCTCCTCCGGCCGGCCAAGAACGCGACTCGCCTGCGAGCGCGGCCGGTAGGGCTCCTGCGCGGAGCACCACAGAGTCAGCAGGTCGGCGTCGCGGTCGTAGGCGGCCACGGCTCCCCGCGGTTCCATCGGCGCGGCGACGATGCGTGGGATATGGAACCGTCCCCGCACGATTCGGTGCGCCGTGCCAAACGCCGCATCGACATCTCCGGTCCCCCGGGTCATGCGGACGAGCACGTTCTCGCCGAGTCCTTCGTGGAGCAGCACCGTCGCGCCGAGGGCCCGGTGAGGGTCGGCAAAGGCGGGAAGGGGATCGTAGTCTACCTCCACGAGGCCCGCCGCATCAACCGCGGCCGCGCGCGTCTCAGCCAGCACGGCCGCCACCGGCTCCCCGACGTAGCGGACTTTTTCGGCGGCGAGCACGGGATGGGGGACCGCCGCGATACGATCCCCCTGCATCGGGTTGATCGGCATGGGATGGATCCGCCCCGCGAGATCCCGACTGGTCACCACGGCGACGACCCCGGGCGCGCGCCGGGCTTCATCGACACGTATGGCCACAAGACGCGCGTGCGCGTGGGGACTGCGCACGACCACGAGATGCGCCATGGCGGGGAGCGTGATGTCGTCGACGTATTTGGCGCGTCCTTGAATGAACCGCAGGTCCTCGCGCCGCCTGATGGGGCGGCCGATCCACGCGCCTGGCGGGGTCATCGTTCCAGCGGCCTGCTGGTGCGTCATCGCTCCTCCCCTGTCCGCTAGCGGGCCTCCACGCCCACCGCCTGCGCGACGTTCGTGAACCCGTCCCGGTCCAGCAGATCGTGCAGCCCGCGCCGGATCCGGCGCGGTGTGCCGGGGCCGCCGTAGACGAACCCCGTGTAGAGCTCGACGAGCGCGGCACCGGCTTTGATCTTCGCGTACGCGTCCTCGGCCGTGAAGATGCCGCCCACGCCGATGATCGGCACGTGACCCCGGGTGAGCCGGAAGAGGACGCGGATCACCCGGGTACTGAGATCGCAGAGCGGCCGGCCGCTCACGCCGCCGGCTTCGTCCCGGGCCGGGCTACGCAGCGCGTCCCGGCGAATCGTGGTATTCGTCGCCACGAGCCCGTGTGCCCGTCCGGGGAGCGCGGAGACGATTGCCTCGAGTTCCAGGTCGGTGAGATCGGGGGCGACCTTGACGAACAGCGGCTTTTCCCCGAGCGCGCGGTTTCGCTCGGCCAGACGGTCGAGCAGGGGGACGATCGCGCCCCGCATCTGGAGGTTGAGCAGTCCCGGGGTGTTGGGCGAGGAGAGGTTGGCGATGAGGAAGTCGCCAAAGGCATGGAGCCGGTCCAGGGAGTAGGCGTAGTCGTCCGGTGCCGCTTCGTTGCTGGCCGCCGCGCTCCGTCCGATGTTGACCCCGAGCGGGATCGGATAGGCGCGCCTCCGGAACGCGGCGAGTCGCGTGGCGACGGCATCGGCCCCTGGGGAGTTGAACCCCAGGTGGTTGATGAGCGCCTCATCCTCCACAAGACGGAATACGCGGGGCCGCGGGTTGCCGGGCTGGCGCTGCGCGGTGACCGTGCCGATTTCGGCAAACCCGAATCCGAGCGCCGGCCACGCCCACAACGCCCTCGCCGCCTTGTCGAACCCGGCGGCGAGCCCGACGGGCGACGGAAACGCGATGCCGCAGACCGTCGTCTCCAGGCGGAGATCCCGCGCCGGCCGGCCGAGGCGCGACACGACCGGCTCTGCCGCGCCGAGAAGCGCCAGCACGGCCTCGTGGCTCACCTCAGGTTCGATGCCGAAGAGGATCGGGCGGACCACCGTGCGATAGATCACCGCGCACTATTATACCGTACTCATCGACGGTCCCCCGCTGCGCGCCGCCGGCGCCGCGGCAGAACGCGCGGGAGGCTAGGACCCGCGGGTCAAGAGGACGTAGGCGTCCTCCAGACGCGGCGGCGCGCTCGACGCCCCCTCGGGCCGGTCCCCCACCACGCGAAGTCGCAGGGTCTCGTCCTCTCGCTCGGCCTGGACCACTTCATATTGACGCTCCGCGGGAAGGCCCTGGGCGGTCACGGAGAGCTCGAAGACTCGATCATCCGCGGCCGACCGGATGGTGCGTGGGCTGCCGGTGGCGACCCCGCGCCCCCGGTGAAGGATCAACAGCTCATCGCAAATGGCCGCCGCATCCCCAGCCTGGTGCGTGGAGAAGATCACGCTGACGCGGTCGCGCAGCCGCTCGAGAATGCGCAGAAGACGGAAGCGCTCGCGGATGTCCAGCCCCGTCGTCGGTTCGTCGAGGATCAGATACCTCGGAGCGTGGGCCAAGGCCTGCGCGATCCGCAACTTCTGTTTCATCCCGCCGGAGAACTCATTGGCGCTCCGGTCTTCCTCCTCGAGGCCCAGCCCGGCCAGCAACTCTCCCGGATCGTATCCCCGGATGCCCCTCAAGAGGAACGCTCCCGAGAGCGTTTCCCGCGGGCGCTGCCAGAATGGGAAGAAGCCGGTCTCTTGAGGGAGGTACGAGATCCCCGGCCTTCTCCCAGGATGCACTTCGATCCCGTCAATCAGCACGCGCCCCGCGGTGGGAGCCGCCGTGCCCGCTAGGATCTGTAGCAGGGAGGTCTTGCCCGAAGCGTTGGCCCCCAGGACACCGATGATCTGGCCTTCCAACGCGCCGGTCAATTCATGCAGCGCCGACTGCTCCCCGTACCGTAACGAGAGCCGCTCGAGTTGCAGCCTCATACGCAACATCCCCCATCGCGGCGTTGATCTGCGAGGCCTCACCCTTGGTATGAGACTTGCCGGTGTCCGTGTCAATATCGGCCATCCCTCCAGGCGGCCCTATCGCCTCATCAGAGGTACTGCGGGCGGTGCGGGAGAAGGCGGGCGTGGCCATTCGCCATCTGACCCGGGGGGGGAGGTGAGCGCAATTGCAGGTCGCCCGTAGAGCCGTGATTGTGACAGGGGGAGCCAGAGGCATCGGTGCCACGTATGTGCGTGCCTTGGCCGCTAGTGGAGCCCAGGTCGTGATCGCCGACATTCTACAGAAAGAAGGAGAAGCGCTGGCGCGCGAAGTCAGTTCGCAGCCGGATGGACGAGCGATCTTCATGTGGGCGGACGTCGCGAAGCAGCCCGATGCGACGCGATTGGCTCACACGACGGCCGAGACCTTCGGGTCGATCGACGTCTTGGTGAACAACGCCGCCATATACGCGGACTTGGGGGCGAAAAAACCATTTGATCGGATCAGCGAAGCCGAATGGGACACCGTGATGTCGGTGAACGTGAAAGGATCCTGGCAGTGCGCGAAAGCCGTCCTGCCGTATATGCAGCGGCAGCAACACGGGAAGATCATCAACGTGTCTTCATCCAGCATCTATGCCGGGACGCCCGGACTGGCCCATTACGTGGCCTCCAAGGCCGCCGTCATCGGCCTCACCCGTTCTCTGGCTCGGGAACTTGGCCAGCATAACATCTGCGTCAACGCCATCGCCCCCGGGCTCGTGTTCAACGAGGCCAGCACGAGGCTCAATCCGCGAGAGTATTTCGAGGGGGCACTCGTCACGAGAGCGATCCCGCGACTGATGGCCCCGCGAGACTTGGTCGGGACGATGCTGTTCCTGGCCTCCGCCGGTAGCGACTTCATCACCGGGCAGACATTCGTCGTCGATGGGGGAGCGGCGATGATTTGAATCCGCACTCGACACCGAAGGACAGGAGTGGCCCCCGGCCGCATGGTAGAGAAAGCTGCGGGGGAACGGGAGCGACTGGAGGGGCGGCGTCATGGCCGTGGATCTGATCGTCAAGAACGGCACCATCGTCACCCCGTTGTCGAGCCTTCGCGGGCACATCCTCATGAAGAACGGCGAGCGGTCCGGCACCCCGCAGGGCCGGCTGCTGCGTCCCTGCCGGTAGTGGGGCAAGCGGCCGGTTGGGCCTTGGGCGCCTCGGTCACCATCATGGCGCTGGGCTTGACCATCATGGCTCCGGCCCTCCCGCTGTTCGGTCGGACGTTTGGCGTCGGCGCGGCGATGGTCGGATCGCTGGTCAGCGCGTACGCCGTCGGGCGGCTCATCCTGGACGTGCCCGCGGGGTATCTCGTCGACCGCGTTGGCCGCCGGCCGGTGCTGCTCGCGAGCGCCGTCGTCGTCGCGGTCGCCGCGCTGCTGGCCGCGGGCGCGGCCAGTTTCGCCCAGCTCATCGCGTGGCGGGTGCTGCAAGGCGCGGGATCCGGATTGTTCACGACCGCCGCGATGGCGGCGATGGCCGACCTCGGGGGGCCCGTGCACCGGGGCCGCGCGCTGAGCATGTTTTCAGGGGCGTTTCTGATCGGGAGCAGCCTCGGTCCAAGCGTCGGAGGGATCGTCACCGCCCACTGGGGCGTGCGGGCGCCGTTCGCGCTGTACGGCGTGCTGGCGACCCTCTGCCTGGTCTGGGTGTATTTCCGGGTGCCGGAAACGGCACCGGCGTGGACGCCGGTCCCTGCGGATGGTGTCTCGGTCATCCGTGCCAAACCATTCCCGTGGCCGGACTTTGCGTTGATCGGGGCCGTGACCTTTGCGGTGTTCTTCACCCGCGCCGGCGGCCGGTCGACGATTCTCCCCCTGTTCGCGTACAACCAGGTGGGGGCGAGCGCGACGCAGGTGGGAGTCCTGCTGTCCCTGCTCGCCGTCATCAACATGGCCGTGCTGTATCCGACCGGGGCGCTCTCCGACCGCTTCGGTCGGAAACTTGCGATCGTGCCCGGCGTCTCATTGATGGCGATCGCGTTCGTCCAATTGTCTCGCGCGTCCTCGTACCAAGGGCTGCTTGCGGGTGCCGTGCTCCTCGGGTTCGGCAGCGGTGTCGGTGGCCCGGCCCCCGCCGCCTACATGGCCGACCTCGGCCCGCCCGAACGGATGGGCGCCGCGCTCGGACTGTATCGTGCCATCGGGGACCTTGGGTTCCTCATCGGCCCGATCGCGCTGGGGTGGGTGGCGGATATGCGAGGGTACTCCGCGGCGCTCGTCGTCGTGGCGAGCGTGCTCGGCGCCACGGTGTTGCCGTTTGCACTCTTCGCCCGAGAGCACCGATTCGCATCGGAGAGGATCCCGGATGGGCCCGTGGTCGTCCGGGAACCACTCGGAGCGCCCGAGGGCGCGGATGAATGAGGTGAGGACGGGCGGGCCCGGCTATCGGACGCGCGTGGTCCCGCAGACCAGGGGGGAGGGCAGGCATGCGGCTTGGCGGTAAGCGGACTCTGATCACCGGGGGTGGCACGGGAATCGGGCGTGCGACCGCCGAGCTGTTCGCCCGGGAGGGAGCTCATGTCATGGTGTCGGGCCGCCGCCGGTCGGAACTCGACGAGACCGTGCGCCGGGTGGAAGCGATCGGGGGACGCGCGGCGCTCGTGCAAGGGGACGTCGCGCGGCCTGGGGACGCCGCCCGAATGGTCGCCGACACCGTCGCCGCGTTTGGCGGTCTCGACATCCTCGTGAATAACGCCGGGATCATCGTGCGCGGGGCGTCGGTGACCTCGGTAGCGATCGAGGACTGGGACCGCGTGCTCGGGATCGACCTCACCGGCGTCTTTCTCGTCTCGCGCTTCGCGCTGATGGAGATGGTGCGGGTCAAGCACGGGGGGAGCATCGTCAACGTGTCGTCGGTCTCGGGGCTGTTCGGTGATCCGAACCTCGCCCCGTACAACGCCGCCAAAGGCGGGGTCAACCTGCTCACCAAGAACATGGCGCTCGACTACGCGTCCCACGGCATTCGCGTTAACGCCGTCTGCCCCGGGCGGATCGCGACGCCCATGCCGCGGAGCCGGCTGCGGCCTGAGGAGGACTGGGACGGCGTCCT
>DASSXJ010000133.1 GCA_035703895.1 bacterium
GGTGTTGCCGAAGCGCAATTGGTTCATGCGGCCGTCGACGAGGTGCGGCGTTCGACTCATGCTTTCCACGCCGCCCACCACGAGCAAATTGCCGTCGCCGGCCCGAATGGCCTGGGCGGCCAGCACGACCGCCTTCAGGCTAGCGCCACATACCTTGTTGATCGTCGTGGCTCCGACACTGCTCGGCAATCCACTCCCGATCGCGATCTGCCGGGCGATGTTCTGGCCGAGGCCTGCCGAAACCACATTGCCCATGTAGACTTCATCGACGTCGCTCAAGTCAGGGAGGGCGGCGCGCTCAACCGCGGCGCGCACGGCGGTGGCGCCCAGGTCTGCGGCGGACACCTCGCCCAGTGCTCCCTGTACGATCGCCACCGGTGTCCGCGCAGCACTCAAAATGACCGCATCGTGTGCGACACCCGGCGTCATATCGATACCCTCGAATTACCGCGGAACGATTGCTTGCATCAGCCTTTTCCGTGAGGTCATCGGGGAGTCCTGCGGCGCGAAGGCCCCAAGGGCGCATCCGCGTATATCGACGAACCGGTCGCTCGAAACGCGCCGCCGGCTACCTTCCCGGCCGCCCTACCGTCACGCGGGCCTTTGACACCGCTCCTCCGAGCCGCACCACGATCGTCCCAGTCCCCGGCCGGCCACCGGCGACGAACTCTCCACCAGCTGAGACGACGCCCAACCAACGGGGGGTCACGGTCCAGGAGGCGGCGTGATCCGGCAGGATGACAAGATACCCGTCTGTATCGATTCCCTGCAGGCTCAGCGAGCGCTTGGCCCTGGGGGCTACGGCGACGGTCTCGGGCGCGAGCACCAAACGGCTCAGCCGTGAGGCGACCGAGATGCGCATCTGCCCGCTGGCGGGCCCGCTCTGTACCAGGACGAGCCCCGTTCCCGGTGTGCGGCCGGCGCGCAGGGTATTCCCGGGGATGACGGTGATGAGGGGGAGCGGTGCCGTGATCTTGACGGGAGCGGGCAGCGGCACGGGGCTCCCCTGCGCGTCCACGCCGATGACCCCGAGTGACGTCTTCGCTCCTGCGAACAACCGGAGCGGCTGCCCTGTGTTGACCAGTAGTCGGGTCGCCGGACCGGCAACGGCCGTCGTATAGACCAGCAGGGCATTGGCAACCGGCCGTTCTACGCCGTCTGACGGCGAGTTGACGACCCTCGGGACACCCTGCCCCGGAAGACGGACCACCATCGTAGCGGATCCCCCACTATCAAATGCCATCGCCTGATCCGCTCCGAGCCGCCGCAGGTATGTGGCAAGTTGGGGACGGGTCAGTCCGATGCTCAAGCGTGGCTGGCGGCCATCGACTGCGACGAGCATCATCGTCCGGCGGTCTTGACCGATGCCGACTGCGGCCACAGGGAACCGCCGATCCCGCTCACCAGGCGCCGGACTGTACGGGTCCCCGACGACCTCTCCATCCTGCACGAGCAGCGGACCGCCGCCAATGGCCATCTGCAGGCCGCGCCACGTGGGGGTGGTGGTTAGGTTTACCTGCACCGGCGCTCCGGGCGCCATCTTCTGCAGCAGCCAGTCTGCCGCGGCACCCCGGCCGACTACAATGAGCGCGTCCCCAGGAAACGGTGCGTAATAGGCCTGCTGCGGCCATACGTTCTTGACGAGATAGTTGCCCGTCTCCTGGGTCGCGGGCAGGACCGCGGCCTGCGCCGGGGAGATGAAGGGCTGGGCGGCCGGATCGTCCGCGGGGGTCAACTCCACGACCGCCTGCCGCGTGGCGGGATCCGGAACCGGGGCTCCGTATCCCCGGATGTTGGAGACGGCGACGAGGCCGTCGGAAACAAAGCCGGTGTTGTATCCCGCCAGGAAATACGACTCCCTGGTCGTGGACAACACGATGGAGCCCGTCCACCGGAAGCGGACGATTCGAGCGCCGCCGTCCTGGTCGATGGCGAGCGCGACCCGCGCCACCGGGCTTCGGAGGAGCTGACCGTCCTTGACCACGATATTGAGGGGCATGCCGGATTCGTGAATGTCGAAGTAGTCACCGTTCACGCCGGCAACGGCCCGGCTGCGTCGCGCCATCGAAGACACGGTTTCATCCACGCTCATGAGCCGGTCGCTGGCGAGCCCCATTCCCACGCGCACCGTGGGATTACCGAGATCGACGCGGAGGTGGTGGATGTTGAGGGGGCCCGCCGTGGTGGCGACCGCAAAATGGCTGTACTCGACGCCGGACGCGACGGGAACCGTGAGCCCCGAGGACCGCACGACCGTGGGCCAGAATCGCAGGGGACTCGCCGAGCCTGATCCGGGAAGGAGGATCAGGAAGAGCGTGATGCACAACATGCTGATGCGGCCGAGGGTGCGACTGTCCACGTCGATCCTAAGCTGCGATCCCTTCGCCGACGATGATTGTTTGGCGCCTTCAGTTCGACAGCCGGCCGCCGGTTCCTGCCGGATCCCGCCCTCAGGACGGCGGCGGAGGCCGCGTGGCGGCGACGTCGCGAATGTAGTCGGTAGCGATTCGGCCCACCACATGCCCGGTTTCTCGATCGGAGCGCTTTGTCCCCGGTACGCGGAACGAGTGATCACCTCCGGTCACCAAGTGCAGGCGGGCCAGCGGATGCAGTCTCGCGACCACCGCCTCCACAAGGTCGAGCCTGGCCAGGGGATCTCTGGTGCCCTGGATGAACAGCATCGGCACACGGATTTGAGGCAGATGAGCGTCACGGAGGCGGTCGGCGTTTCCGGGGGAATGCAGCGGATATCCGAAAAACACCAGGGCCGCCCCCGGGAAATGTTCTCCCTGCGCCGCCGCCAGCACGGAGGCCATCCGCCCCCCCAACGATTTGCCCCCCATGACGACCGGCAGCCCGGGATTGGGGGGCGAGAGTTGCTGGATCGCCGCCTTCCACGTTTCTAGGAGCACTGGGGCGGCGTCGGGGAAACGGCGGCGCGTCTCCATGTAGGGGAAATTGAACCGGAGCACCGAGATGCCCCCGGCCGCCAATGCTTCGGCAACTCCCGCCATGAACGGATGACTCAGGCCCGCCCCCGCCCCATGGGCGATCGCGGAGGCGGCCACCGGTTGGGTGGCGTGGGTCCAGACGCCGGACACCGAGACCCCGGCCGCGTCAAACCGAAAGGGCTCCTCTTTACGTACGTCCTGCCGCCGTGCGCCAGCCCGCGTCCCCAACCGTCGTTTCGACGAAGGCGGCATTCGCCGCCAGCAGCTCATCGAGCAGGGGGTCGACAATCGCCGGATCGTGGACCACGGGGTCGATGGCCATCGCCGCCCGCGCCGGCTCCCGCCGCCCGGTCAGGGCCGCCTCGACCACCAGCTCCTGCCAGGCGACGTGGGGCGCGAGGGCCGCGTACAGTGGTTGCGGCAGCGCGCCGACGGCGATGGGGCGAACGCCTAGCGCGTCCACCTCCGCGGCAGATTCCACGACCACATCGCGGGGGAGCGCGTCGATCTGGCCCACGTTCGGCGCGTTGACGATGAACCGGCCGGTGGGGCCGCCGGCCAGTGCGGCCACGACGGGCGCCAGCGTTTCGTCTGAGTGCACGAGCTCAACAGGTCCGCCCTGGACTAACGCGTCCAGCCGCGCGCGCCTCGCCCGCGCGTTCTCGGTCCGGTGTTCGACCGTGGTGAGCAACACGCCATACCGGGTGCCGCGGCCGCTGGCCTCGCTGAGGAAGCTGGGGAAGAACTCCGCGAGGTGCCGGTCCCCAGCGCCGAACAACACGCCGAGCTGGTCGAAGAGCGACAGCTTCACCGCCAGCCGGTCCAGGAAGACGTCGCGGTGCGGCTCTGGGACGTGATCGTTGACCAACTCGAACGGGGTGTGGTCGCTCAGCCATGCGCGAAGCCTCGACGCACCATCCGCATCGCCGACGCGGAAGCGCACGATCGCCGGCAGGTGGTTGATGCCGGCGACCTCGACCGTAATCGTGTCCGCCGGCACCTTGAGCAGCGGGGCGAGGCGGTGGCGGCGAAAGAGGTCGACTTCATGGCACAGGCCGACGGTCCGGATCGCGGTGGCCCGCGTCACGCCGCGGCAGATCGTGGTCATCGGGTTGGTCAGATTCAGCAGCCAGGCGTCGCGGCACAGACGCTCCATCTCGCGGGCGACCTGGACGGCGAATGGAATGTGCCGCAGCGCTCGTGCCAGCCCACCCGGCCCGGACGTGTCCCCGACCGGCTGGTAGATCCCGTACCGTTCCGGGATCGCGAGGTCGTTGCGTACGGCTCGGAGCCCGCCGATCGCCACGCACAGGATCACGAACCGGGCCCCAAGCAGGGCGTCTTCGCGATCGGGCGTGGCCCTGATCCGGATCCGCGACTGCGCCTCCTGGATAATCCGCTGGGACGCGCGAGTGGCCAGCGCCAGCGCATCGGCGTCGATGTCGTGGAGCACCAGCTCCGCCCCGTCCAGCGTGTGGTTGAGCACCATGTCGGTCAGGAGCATCGTCGTCCACTGGACGCTGCCGCCTCCGATAAACGCGATCTTCACGGACATCCTCCTCCGCTCGTGATGTGGCTTCGAGGCGAGATCCCCACGGCTTGGCCGTCGCGCCGGGCGACCGTCATCGACCCGCCTAACCTCTCAGCCCGGTTGTGCTGATGCCCTGTACCAGGTAGCGCTGGAACAGCACGAAGATGACGAACACCGGCACGAGCGACAGCGCGGACATCGCGAAGATGGCTCCCCAGTCCGTCGCACCCGCCGGATCGGCGAACGCCCTCAACGCGACCGAGATCGTGTAGAGCTTGGGATCGTTCAGGTAGATGAGGGGGCTGAAGAAGTCGCCCCAGGTGAAGTAGAACGAAAAGATCGCCGCCGCGACCAGCACCGGGGTGATGAGCGGGAGGATCACCCTGAAGAAGATCCCAACCTTGCCGCAGCCGTCGATCGCCGCCGCGTCGTCGAGCTCGGCGGGGATGCCGCGGATGAACTGCATGATCATGAAGATGAAGAACGCCTGGCCGCCGAACCGCGGGAGCAGGAGGGGCAGAAAGGTATTGAGCCACCCCAGCTTCGTGAAGACGATGTATTGAGGGATGATCTGCACCTGAACCGGCAGCAGCAGGGTGGACATCATGACGCCGAACCAAAACTGCCGCCCCACGAACTGGGTTCGGGCGAAGCCGAAAGCCACGACGGCCGACGACCCCACGGTGAGGATCGTGCCGATGCCCGCGTAGAGGAACGAGTTCTTGTAGAAGGTGGCAAACGTCACGGACCCAAACCCCGCCCAGCCGCGGACGTAGTTCTCGGGCGTCGGGATCTTCGGGATCAGAGAGGACACGTTGGTCCAGATCTCCGACGGACCTTTGAACGAGCTGGCCACCAGCCATATGAGCGGGTAGAGCATCACCAACCCGAACCCGATCATGAACCCATGGTAGGTGAGGCTCCGGGCTAGGGCGCGGAGGGGCGCGGCCTGCGGCCGGGCCACGCCGTGCGGGGTGGACTTGGCGGTCGCCACGGATGCCATGCCTCTTATGCTTCCTCCTGAGCGTAAAAGACCCAGTAGCGCGACGACTTGAAGATCAGCGCGGTGAGGAGGGCGACGACCACGAGCAGCACCCACGCCATGGCGGCGGCGTACCCCATCTCGAAGTCCCTGAACCCCTTTTGATAGAGGTACAGCGGATAGAACAGCAGCGTGTCGAGGGGCGACCCCGTACCGTTTGAGATGATGAATGCCGAGGTGAACACCGTGAAGCCAAAGATCATCTGTACGACAAAGTTGAAGAAGATGATGGGGGTCAGCAGGGGAAACGTGACCCTCGTGAACCTAGCTAGCACGCCGGCACCGTCGATCGCGGCCGCCTCATAGAGCTCGGCCGGGATCTGTTTGAGCCCCGCAAGAAAGATCAGCATCGGCGACCCGAACTCCCACACCGCCAGAGCGATGACCGTCCAGACCGCTGTGGCTGGATTCCCCAACCATGAGGTGTGGGCCGGGAGGCCGGCGGCGGCCAGAACGGCGTTGACCACGCCGTCCGTGCCGAAAATCTGGCGCCACATCACCGCGACCGCAACGTTCGCCCCCACGATCGACGGCAGGTAGTAGGCGGCGCGGTACACGCCGACCAGTCTGCGGGGGGCGGTCATCAGCATGGCCAGCGCCAGGGCGAAGGCCAGCTTCAAGGGGACGGAGGTGAACGCGAAATAGAACGTCTGCCTGACGGACACCCAGTATCGCGGATCGTGCGAGAACATGCGCTCGAAATTCCGCACACCGATCCAGTGGGGCAAGGGCGAGAGGATATTGTAGTTGGTGAACGCCAGCACAAGCGAAGCGGCAATGGGGATGAACGTGAAGGCGAAGAACCCGATCAGCCAGGGCGCAATGAACAAATAGCCGGCCAGGTGGTGTTCCCCCAGGCGGACGCGCCTCCGTTCCCGCCGCCCGGTCTCCGGGCGGGCGGTCCGAAATTGGTTCGTGATCATGGCGCGCTCACGGACCGCGGCCTAGGATTTTTGCGCCAGCACCCTGTTGCCCTCAACCCTGAGGACCTTCGCCCCCTCCTCCGGAGAGATCTTCCCGAGGAGCACCGGACCAATCACCAGCGGATTGAAGACGTTGTTCTGGAAAGCCGCAAAGGCCTCCGGATCGGGCGGCGGCAGCGGGCTGCTGTCTGTCTGGACGCGCGCCACGTATCGGATCGTCTCCAGTTCGACCGGCTGGAGGAGCGGCTTGAGGGCCTCCTGGATCTTGGGCGCGATGGGGACGCCCCGCTCCGCCAATAGGACCCTGTTGGCCTCGATAGAGTTCGTAAAGTAGTCAATGACCGCGGCGGCTTCCTTGGGGTGCTTCGAATGCGAGGTGATGGAGAAGAACTGCGACGGCTTGAGGTAGTTGGACGGTTTGCCGCCCTTGGGCCTCGGCAGGTGCACCAGCTTGTAGTTGCGGCCCTTGCCGGCGGCCGCCGCCTCGGCGACGGCCTGGTTGCTCCATTGATAGGACATCGCGGCCTTGCCCTGTACGATCGGCTGCGCCTCGATATTTGAATGGTACTCGCTGATCTCTTGCTGCAGGGAGGGGATCGCCTCGGCCTTCTGCATGCGAAGCAGCATCTTCAAGTGCTCGACGAATGGACCATCATCGGTCACCGCAAGCGAGCGTCCGTCGCGGGAGAAGACCCACTGGCCGCGGGCGATGTACAGCGACTTCCACACCTGCTGGTCCGAGAACTCGTAGCCGGCGCCAAAGATCCCGAGCTTCTGGCGGAACGCCAGGGCGATCTGTTCAAAGTCCTGCCAGGTCCACTTTTGATCCGGCAGTGGAACGCCGGCCCGTTTGAAGGCATCCGTGTCCAGGAGGATCGATTGCGAATTATTGCCCAGGTTGATCGCGTACAGCTTGCCGTTGACGCGGCCGCCGTCGATGGAGACCTTCGGCACCCGGGAGAGGTCGATCGTGCCGTCCTTCACGAAGTCGTCGAGAGGAACCATCAGACGGTTACCTTCCCATTCCACCAGGCGAGCGTAGTCCTGCTGGATGATGTCGGGGAGGTTGCCGCCGGCGGCCTGGGTGGCGAGCCGCGTCCAGTAATCGTTGAAACCGGTAAACTCGTAGGTGAACTTGATCCCGGGGTGCGCCGCCTGATACATCTCGAGCACTTTGATCGTTCGATCGTGCCGGTTCTTCGACCCCCACCACATTATCCGCAGCGTGAGCGGGGTCTGGGCGAGGACCGGCGCCCCCGGTGCATAGCGAACCGCAGCGGCGCCGGCGGCGGCCACCCCGGCGATGCGCAGGAATTCACGCCGTCCAAGGTTAGACATCTCTCTTCACCTCCATGCGGGCGTTGGCGTCCGACGGCGTGATTCGTGCGGACATCCCGCAGGCTGCATCGT